>JAAYNZ010000110.1 GCA_012520595.1 Candidatus Epulonipiscium sp.
ATTTTAAAAACAGGGGTGAGCATATGAAAATAAAAGATTTATTAAAAATAGGGAATGAATCTGGTAGAGTCTCAGCTTTGTATGACATATTTAAAGAAGAGACAAGACTATTAACAAAAGCAACTCAAGTGGAATTTCTAACAACATTAAGATAGATTGAAAAATATCTTAAACCTGGGATGAAAATCCTTGATTTAGGTGCTGGAGCAGGAGAATATAGCATATTTTTTACAAAACAAGGATTTAATGTAACTGCAGTAGAGCTAGTAGAAAAACATGTAAAGCGAATAAAGGAAAAGATAAATGAAGAAATGTCAATAGAAGTAATTCAGGGAAATGCATTAGATTTATCAATAATAGAAGATAAAAACTATGATATTGTATTATGTTTTGGACCTTTATATCATTTATCTAAAATAGAAGACAGGATGAAATGTATAAGTGAAGTAAAACGGGTTTGCAAAGATAATGGAAAGATGTTCTTTGCCTTTATTTCAAATGATATGATTATTACAACGGAAACTTTTTTATATAATCCTAGTTTTTTATTAGAAGATTCATATAATCCTAAAACTTTTAAGGTTGTTGACTTTCCATTTGTTTTTCATACAGTAGAAGATTGTAGAAAGTTATTAACGGATTCAGAATTAAATATTATTACAGAGGTAGCTGCAGATGGCTTAAGTGAACTTCTTCAAGATAAGATAAATAAAATGGATAATGAAAGCTATGAACAATGGTTAAATTATCATTTCTATTGCTGTGAGAAACCTGAATTTTTAGGAGCTAGCAATCATTTATTATTTGTAGCAGAAAAGTAGAAAAATTGGTGTAAAAGATAGTGATAAATTAATTGCTGGAGCAGATGAATGTATGCCTGGATTTAGAATACGATATATTTCTACTGTATTTGTTGATAAAGATTATAGGAAAAATAAAATTGGTACGTTGTTAATGAATGAAATTGAAAAACGTACAAAATTATTTGTAATAGAGAGGAAATAAAACTGGAATGAATATTCGAATTGTAGCAGTAGGAAAAATAAAAGAAAAGTATATACAAGAAGGGATAAAGGAATTTTCAAAAAGACTTTCTAGATACTGTAATTTAAAGATTGATGAAGTAGAGGATGAAAAAGCTCCAGAAAATTTAAGTGTAAAAGAACAGGAGAATATAAAGATAAAGGAAGGGAAAAAAATTCTTTCAAAAATACCTCAAAATTCTTTTATTATTTCTTTAGCGATCCAAGGGCAAAGTATTTCATCTGAGGCATTAGCAGAAAAGATGGAGGGTTTAATGATCGAAGGAATGAATGATATTACTTTTGTTATTGGAGGTTCTCTTGGGTTATCAGAAAAAGTGATGGAAAAAAGTAATTTTGCTTTATCTTTTTCAAAAATGACATTTCCCCATCAATTAATGAGAGTGATATTGTTGGAACAGGTGTATAGAGGATTTAGAATTATAAAAGGTGAACCGTACCACAAGTGAGACTAACACTTTTATCTTCACCTTGGGTAAGTTTAATAATATCCTCTTCTGTAAAATGAAGAATTATTTTACTTGCCCTTCTCTTATTTATATCCTTATGGTTTTCAATTTTGATTTCCTTTATCAAGAGATGGAACAGGTCTTTTTGTTGTTCTGGAGTAGCTTTATTAATTAATATATCAAAGTTTTTCAGCATCACAGAAATCTTTTCATAGGTCAATTTGGTTTCCTTTATTGCGTTCAATTTTTTATTAAGCTGTAAAAGTTCTTCTTTTAATCTAGTAGCATCAGCATTAATTTGATGTATTTTTTTATCAAACACATTCTTAACAAAGGTTTCCTCTTCATCATTCGCATATAAATCAAAGAGTTTTTCAACCTCTTTTTCAAAGCTATTTAAAGCTTTTTCCTTAATATTAATCGCTTTCTCTATATCTGATGTATTATTATCTTGATTAAACCTTTTTTCTAATTCTATAATTAAATTTTTGTTATTTATAAATTTTGAAATCTCTTGCTTAACTTGTTCTTCAAGGATATCTGCTTTTATAGAATTTGGCTTACAAAGCTTTGTATTTGCCCATCGATTGCAAGCATAATATCTATAGTCTTTTCTTGTCCCATCTTTATTTATTCTAAAGGCGTGGTTCGCAGTCATTCCCGAATTACACTCAGGACATTTTGCTAAGCCAGATAACATCCATTGTAAATTTGTAAGCTTAATAGGTTGTCTAGTAACTTCTTCTCTTCTTTTCCTAGTTCTAGCCCATAATTCATCATCAATAATAGCAATATGTTTTCCATCCGCTAATACATAATCATTTTCATCTTTACATTTACCTTTTCTCCTTTTTTTATTCCAACTTTGATGGTAGCCCCATCTTATTTTACCATTGTAAGTAGGATTGTCTAATATTTGCTTCACAGTACTGTAAGCCCAAGTATTTCCTCTTTTTGTTCTAATCCCATTTTCATTTAGATGCTTAACAATTCTACTATACCCCCAGCCCTTATTCGTATATAGGTTAAATATTAACTTTACAGTTTTTGCTTCATCAATATTAATCTGTAATATCTTATCATCACCGAGATTATAACCTATTGGCGGAGTTCCACCTTGCCAATATCCTTGTCTTGCTACTTCTGCCATCCCATCTCGTGCTTGAGATACAATATTGCTTCCTTCAATTTCTGCGAAAACACCAGTAAGAAACATAAGGGTTTTACCCATTTCAGTACTAGTGTCAATATTATCTTCTAAACTAATCAGATATACTTCGTGGTCTTCAAAAAATTGAATTATTTGTACTAAATCTGTCATTTTACGAGATAGTCGGGAAAGCTTATAAGTTATTACTGCATCCACAAGCCCATGATTAGCTTTAATATATCTCATAAGTGACTTTAATTCATTTCTGCTAGTAATGCTTTTTCCAGATATGCCAGCATCACAAAAGTCCTCTAGAATAGTGTAATTTCTATGGGTACATTCTTTTTCAATTAAGTCCTTCTGTGAATCCAAGGAGAAGCCATCCACTTGTAGGTCTGTTGAAACTCTTCGATACATTAAAACATTTTTAATACTTTTTCTTTTTTTCATAACCGCACCTCGTTTAGGATTAAAATTATTAATATAATTGTATAGAAACTAGCAAAAATAGTCAAATAAAAAAAGACATCTTGTCTAAGATGCCTTTGGCAATTCTAATTTTTCTATTTCAATTCCATCTTCCATTATTTTAACTAACAGGTCTAAAAAACTATCTAATCTTACTTTTAGCTCGTAATCAGGATTTATCATTTTCTCTATTATCATATTTATTACCCTTCATCTTACTTTAAATGTTCTCAGATGAACGGTATTGCACCTCCCTTTTTTTTATACAGACAAAATGTCTATATAAAAATGAAGAAAGATATTTACACTTAAAATATAGCATGGTTTTTTTCAAAAAGCAAACTTATAGACATAAAAAGTTGAATAAATTTTATTTTATGGAGTATCATTTAAAAACCCTAAAAAAAGTAAAAAACAAATGGAGGAAAAAAAGATGGTAGAAAAAAGAAAGGCAGAAATAAAGATGATGAAGAAATCAGAAATGGCTAAGAATAAATGTCAAGTAAAAGAAAGGGTACTTAAATATGGCGTACAATCACTTTTAAATGAGGAAATAGTATACTTTCTTACGGGTATACCACTAAAATCCTTAAATAATTATGACAACTTGGCAGAATTAAGGGATAAATTTGAAATGTTAGATTCGACAGACCTACAGAAACAGAAAATAGAGGCTCTTTTTATATTGTCTAATCGCATAGCTTCAGAGAGAAGAGAAAAAGTTGCTATTAAATGTCCACAAGATGTTGCAGATATATTAATGGAAGATATGAGGTATCTAAAAAAAGAGGAATTCCGTGTAATGATGTTAGATACAAAATCAAATATTATCAAAATTAAAACTATATCTGTTGGAAATCTAAACAGTAGTATTGTACATCCACGAGAAGTTATAAAGGATTCCATACTATACTCTAGCAAATCGATTATAGTAATTCACAATCATCCCTCTGGTAGTACAGACCCTTCTAAAGAAGATATAGAAATTACAAGGAGACTTAAAGAAGCTTGCAATATTGTAGGAATATCCTTGCTTGATAGTATCATAATAGGTGATGGTAAATATTTAAGCCTAAAGGAACAAGAGTTGCTTTAAGAAAGATATCTGCAATAAGCGGATATCTTTTTTCTATTATATATACTTTTTTTGAATAATCTCTTTATTATTTTATATCATGTTAAAGGATGTATTCATTAGTTATTATGGTATCTTTTAAGATTATCACTCTGTTGTAGTAAAAACAGTGACTACAACGAAGTGATTACAATCTTTAACCTACGCGACAGCCACAAAAAAAGCATAGTAAATTTGCCCACACGGGGGGCAATTTACTTATCACTATGATGAACACTTCGTATTCCTCCTAGCGATATGCTTTTCTCCTTCGGAAGTATTCGTAAAAAATATGCTACGCACCGAAGCGAAGCTTCTTATTTTTTACACTTCCTAGGATTTGTGTCTGTCGCTTAGTGATTCTTTCGGGTCATAAAAAGGAGGTTAAGATATGGCTAAAGGCAGAAAAAAAGAAACAAAATTAAATATCACCAGTAATGATAAAGCATTTTTTCAGGTGTTGGCAAAGTCAGGTCGTACACTCCCACAACTTGCAGAGAAGTATTTTAATATAAAAAGTTCTAGACTTAATAGAATGGTTAAGCAAGGATGGCTTAGAAAAGAGGAAATAGTAATAGATAAGAAAGCCACATATTGCTTAAGGTTAACAGATAAATCTCAAAAGTGGATAAAAAACAATATTGAAACTGTGGACAGGCTTTACAAACCAACTATGCAAGGTACAAGCCATGATATAGAGTTGTTTAAACAGTTGGCTAGATTGCCAAGATGTCAGCAAGATGTGGCAGAAACAGAGACGGATATAACTTATAAATATGGTAAAGGGAAGCTATTAAGTCCACCAGATATATTTGTACCAAAAGTATCACTGATTGAAAATGGACAAAGAATAGATTATCCTGCTATGGCAATTGAAATCACTACAAAAGCATATAGGGAACACCATATAGAGGCAAAAAAAGGATACTGTAAAAGTAGATTAAATATACAGGAGGAGGCGATACAATTTGTCAGAGTTGCATAAAATTAAGCGTATACCTAAAGAAGTACCAGAAGAAGTAAAAAAATATTATATTAATGACGAAGGGCAATTATTGGTGAATTTAAATAGTAAAGTACCAGCATTACAGGACTTATTAATAAAATTGTATTATTATGAGGAAATAAAATTTATATTTGAGATAGGAAAGGGAAAAATCTTTTCAGTTCAATTGATGGACTATATTAAAAAGATTAAAGGCTGGGGGTATAGGAAAATTAGAGAAACAATTAAGGAGATGGAATATTATAGGTTAATTGTACAGCAAAATTATTGGAATAGTAATATCCTAATACTTACAGCACCATCATATAATTTTTTCAATGCAAACAAGATGAATATTAACACTAATGTTTTAGC
>JAAYNZ010000111.1 GCA_012520595.1 Candidatus Epulonipiscium sp.
AAATCATCAATAAAGATCAAAAAAGGCCATGGGTAAGACAACCCATGACCTTCTATACGTTTATTTTCTCAAATTACTCTCAATGAGGTAGGGCTATCCTGTATTCGATTTATATTTAATTTCATTTCAAAAACTTTTCTTATTTTCATGATCCTACCTCCTTTCAACTTTTACCATTTTCTATTGCATTGTACCTTACAAAAAAGTTTCTGTCAATAGTTGTAATATAATTGTAATAATTACAATAGTTTATCCTCAATGGCTTTTCCTGTCTTTTTCTTATTTTCAGCCGCTTCATTACTTCGTCGAAAAACTTCTGTATATAAAATGTCAATAACAAATAACTGAGCCACTTTAGTAGACACAGCTCCTCCTTGTAAAGGTCCTTCTTTGGAACTCATCAGTAAAATAACATCTGCATATTTTGTAATCGGTGATCGAGCATGATGAGTAATACAAATCGTATGAGCCCCTGCTTTTTTTGCTAATTCTAGGGCATGAATAGTATCCTTGGTACTACCTGAGTAAGAAATTCCAACGACTGTATCTTTTGATGTTAGTAAAGTTGCATCCATAGCCATAATATGTCCATCCATAAAACAGTCTACCGGTAAACCAATACGGATAAACTTATACTTCGCATCTAGGGCGGTTACTCCTGATGACCCAACTCCATAAAAATGAATTTGTTTACTCTCCATAAGCAGATCTACGGCCTTTACGACCTCTTTTGAAGAAAGCAAGGACATTGTTTCTTGCAATGCTTGATTTTGATTATTATATAATTTTTGAATCACTGTATCTACCGTATCCGAATCCTCAATATCCTCATTTAATACAACATCATGTTTATTTTGTGTAACTGAAACCTCCTGAGCCAAAGCCATTTTAAATCCTTGGTATCCTTTAAAACCTAATTTTCTACAAAAGCGAATGATGGTTGTATCCCCTACCCCTACATTCTCAGCAAAATCCGTAATAGAAGCATAAATGATTTGTTGAGGATCCTTAAGTACTGCTTCAGCTACTTTTCTTTCCGACTTTGTAAAACTTTCAAGGAGACTTGTAATCATAGGAAGTAAACTTCCTATTTCAATAACATGATTCTTTCCCATCTTTCCACCTTTTTTCTTTTTAATTTCTTACTGATTTATTGGTTTAATATTCCATACCCTGCTCCTAACATTCCTGCTTGGTTACCACAGGTAGCAAAGGTTAAAGTAAGAGGTGGCCCATAAGAAGGCATAATATACTCTTCTACTTTCTGTTGAATCCTTTCTAATAAAGGCTTTCCTTGTCCTGAAATTCCTCCTCCAATTACAATCAATGAAGGATTAAAAATATGAACCAATGTGGCAATACCAGAAGCAAGATGATCAATCATATAATCAATACCTTCTTGGCAAATCTTATCTCCCTCGGCTGCTTGTTGGAAAATCCATTTTCCATTCACAGCATCGAAACTATCAATTCCTTGTTCCTCGTAACGTTTTTTTACATATCGTACCATAGCACCGGTAGATGCATATTGTTCAAAACAGCCTTTTTGTCCACAATTGCAAAGCAACCCATCTTTTTTTATTAACAAATGGCCAAACTCTCCTGCACTACCTGTAGCTCCGTGATATACCTGTCCATTAATAATAATAGCTCCTCCTACTCCCGTTCCCACCGTAAGACAAAGCATATTTTTAACCCCTTTTCCAGCTCCCATCCACAATTCTCCTAAAGCTGCTGCATTTACATCGTTTTCTACAAAAGCTGGTAAGTGAAAACGGTTTTCCAAATTGGTTTTTACCGGCATTCCAGTCCAACCTGGTAGATTTTCATTGGCAAAAGTAATGATCCCTGTTATCGGATCTACTTGTCCTGCCGTACTAATTCCAATTCCTACAGCCGTAGGCTCTTTCTGTAGAAGGCTAGATACTAGTTCTTCTACTTTTCCCATGAGGTAAGCTCCTCCCTTTTTGGCTTCTGTAGGTGTTTCATCATGAAAAAGAACGTTTCCTTTTTCTGATATGATCCCATATTTAATGCTCGTACCCCCAATATCCAAAACAATGACTTTTTTCATTGTTTCACCTCTCCTTTTTTATTCTGTATAGCGAAAGAGGACTGTATAACAGCCCTCTTGCATGATTATTTATTTTTCGTATTTTTTTAATTCTGCTGCAGCCTCTTGATCCAATATAAAAGTCACATCTGGATGGAATTGCAAGATGGTTGAAGGAACTTGTGGACGGACATCCCCATAAATGGTTTCAGCAATAATCTTGGCCTTATGAGCTCCATTGGCCAAAAGAACAATCTTCTTGGCTTGGATGATACTACCAATTCCCATACTTAGGGCTTGTTTAGGTACTTGATCAATGGAATCAAAAAATCTGGAATTGGCTTGGATGGTTTCTTCTACTAAATCTACTCGATGAGTTGTCTTCGCAAAAGCATCATCTGGTTCATTAAACCCAATATGTCCATTGTTCCCAATGCCTAATACTTGTAAGTCAATGCCACCTGCTTCTTGGATTTGTTTTTCATAATTTCTACATTCCAAATCAACATCTTCTGCCTCTCCATTGGGAATATGAATGTGATCTTTACAAATATTCACATGTCCAAATAGATTCTCCGTCATATAATAATAATAACTTTGGTCACTTTCTCTAGAAAGCGGATAATATTCATCTAAATTAAAAGTGATAATCTGGGAAAAATCCAATCCTTCTTCCTTATACATACGAACTAATTCTTTATACATGCCTACAGGAGTTCCTCCCGTAGCCAAACCCAAAACACTATTGGGATATAATCGTACTTGTGCTCCTACTAATTGAGCTGCTACTCTACTCATTGCTTCATAAGATGGTTCTACATATACTTTCATTCCTTTAATGTTTTTCATACAATACTTTCCCCTTTCCAATTGTCATGTAAATGGTCACATTTTCATCAAAAATAGTAATATCGGCATCTTTTCCTACAGCTAAACTTCCTTTTTTATCTTGAATTCCTAAAACAGTAGCTGGATTATAAGATGCGAGACGTACTAACGCCTCCAAATCCATTCCTGTGTAAGTATGAATGTTTTTCAAGCCTTCATTTAATTTTAATACACTACCAGCTAAAGTTCCATCTTCTAACTTAGCTTGCCCATCTTTTACAAAAACAGGTTGTCCTCCCAATTCATACTTTCCTTCTTCCATGCCACCAGCAGCCATACAATCTGTAACCAATATCATTTTATCCAATCCCTTTACTTTTAATAAGAAAGGATACAAACCCTTATGTACATGAATGGTATCTGCAATTAATTCACATGTAACATCCGTACTCAAAGCAGCACCTACAACGCCTGGCTTTCGATGATGAAGCCCTGTCATAGCATTAAATAAATGAGTTGTATGACTAATTCCTTGTTGTACTGCTTCTACAGCTTCTTCAAAGGTAGCATTGGTATGTCCCATAGAAAGTACAATATCTGTCCTTTCTTTAACCTCTTGAATAAATTCTTTCGCTCCCTCTATTTCTGGAGCAATGGTAATCAAACGAATCACATCTTGAAACTCTTTCACTAAATCCATATTGGGAGAAATGATGTATTTTTTATTTTGTGCTCCTTTATAAGCAGGGTTGATAAAAGGTCCTTCCATATGAGCTCCTAATACTTCTGCTCCCAAACTTCCTTCTGATCGCACTTGGCGAACGACTTGCAATGCTTGTTTAATGTCTTTGATATCCATTGTCATGGTGGTTGCTAAAAAGCTAGTAACCCCATTGGCAGGAATGGATTCACTGATAATCTTTAGTTTCTCCACTTGTCCTTCCATAACATCATGACCCGCATATCCATGGATATGAATATCGATAAAACCAGATGAAACATAAGATCCCCTGGCATCTATTTTTTCTAAGTCTGTCCTGCCCTGTATTTCTATTTCATCAACGATGGCTTCTATGGTTTCGGAAAAAATAAGTGCTTTTCCTTCTAGGACTCGATCTTCTAGGATAAGTTTCCCATTGTACAGACATTTTTTCAACTGGCTCACTCCTTTTTTAAATTTTTTTACCTTCTTACAAACTTCTAGTGAAGTTATTATCCAAAATCTATGTTTATTATACTACACCCAGCATTCCCTTTCAATCGAAACCCAATCAAGTTTTTCTTAAAAAAAAACTGCAGTTTTCTCTGCAGTTTTTATCTTATTCTATAAAGAGGAAAATACATTTTGATTGCTTTTTATCATTGAATGATCTTGTCTTGTCTCTTCTTTTCTCTCCAACACAATTACTTCTACTTCTTTTGCATTTTTACTTACATAATTTTCAATGTCTTTTTGCATTAAACGCTTGAGTTTACCTTTTATAGGTTCTCCTAATACTAAAGTAGAAATTTCTTCTTCCCGAATAAACTGGGCGATTCGTTCTGGAACATGTTCATCACAGACCACATGAACTTCTCCTCCTAGTTCAGAAGCATATTCAAAAAGATCTTGAACCAACTGAGGAGCATCTTCTTGAAGAAAAATACTTTCACCTTTCTCTACATGTAAAATATGAAGTTGGCCTCCTCGCTCAGTAGCAATTTGTGCTCCCTTGCGAATCAATCTACGGCTGTTTTCTTGAATTGTAATACAAACCAGTATTTTCTGGGTATTGTCCATCGGGTCAAGCATGACGTCTTTTCTCATATTCCTATCCCCCTCCTTTTTGGAGTACGTTTTAGGACTTTGCTACCTATTTATTATATCATACTCCAAAATAAGAATCCACCAATCGCTTAAAATTCATATGCAATTTTAAAAATTATTAACGGAATGACTTTCTTGTTTTGAATTTCGAAGGTATAAGATAGTATCTACAGAGACCATACAAAAGTTAATAATATACAGAAAAATTACTTTGTCATAACTATAAAATGCTTTGTGCAAAACACCAGCTACATAACCTGTTAATAAAATCAGTAGAAAAACCAAACTCTTTCCGGCAGTGGATTTAGAAGTATAGGACTTATAAATTGAAAAAGGCCACGCTGCTCCAAAACATAACAACATAATCACTTCAAAAATGCTCATTTTCATCTCTCCTACCTTGTTTTGTTTTATTTTTGTTTCTCCCATTGGATTATACATGAAAACAAGATAGAAAGAAAGCTTTTTCAACTCTAATCTAGGATTATTCTGTCTTAATGGCTTCTAAAGCACTTAATTTCATAGCTCGTCGTGCAGGGTAAAAACCAGATACCAAACCTACAAAAGTTGTAAATACTAAGGAAGCCAAAGACAACCATATGGGAATAATGGAAATACTAGCACTTTCTCCACCACCCATAGCCATGCCAATGTTACCTCCAAACTTATTCATAATAAAAGAAATAAGATAACTAATGGCTAGCCCTGCTAAACCTCCTAAAAATCCAATCATACCCGCTTCAAATAGAAAGATTCTTCGAATGTCCCTAAGAGCAGCTCCAATTACTTTCATAACACCAATTTCTCTTGTCCGCTCATAAATAGACATAATCATGGTATTGGTAATCCCTAATGCTGCTACCAAGAGAGAAATTGCTCCAATCCCGCCTAATACGGCTTGGATTCCCATGGATGTTTTCTTCATGCTTTCCAATTCTCGTGTTAAACTATAAGCAGAAAAACCCATTTCTTCAACTGCTTTTTGTACGGCTTCTACATTTTTAACATCATCCACTTTGATATTGGCTCGAGAATAAGAATCTTCTTCTTTTCGTCCACCTCTACGGGAAGTGGATGTTTGATTAGGATCTTGAAATTGTTGTTGGCGACGTTGCTGTTCTTTTTCATACTCTTTTTTTAACTTTTTAAATGTATCCATATCCATAAATGCACTATAATCAACCTCGTAGCTGGATTGCTTTAAAATTCCTACTCCCTGCAAACGATAGATCTTTGGTCGACTTCCTCCTGAACCTCTACTTCTACGATCACCAAAAGAATGATCAAAACTCATCTCAATCCGATCTTCAAATAAATTAATGTCTGGTTCTGGCGGAGGGCCTTGCCTCCAATCATGTCTAGAGTTAGGATCCCAAAATTGTTCTTTTACAGAGGATCCAAATAAAACCTCTACTTTATTGGTTGATCCTGGGCTACCTTC
The DNA here is from genome assembly GCA_012520595.1 of Candidatus Epulonipiscium sp. Lineage (GTDB taxonomy): Bacteria > Bacillota > Clostridia > Lachnospirales > JAAYNZ01 > JAAYNZ01. Next base: position 6,130 of record JAAYNZ010000111.1, read on the forward strand.
CTTTAATAATTCACCTTCTTGAACTTCAAAATCAAAGGCTTTTAGAGCGTCAGGTCGAATTCCAACAATGGATAGATAGGATTCATATTTGCCTGAAATTACTTTTACATGTTCTTGTAAAAAAGGGGAAACAGCCACTACATTAGGAATGCGAGAAAACTCAGAGACAGCAGAATCTGTAATTTTCTTTTCTCCACTCTCTCCTCTTCCACTTCCACCACCCCAACCTGGATGCACTTGAACCACTGTCAAACTTCCCATACGTTCTAACTGTTGTTCGAAAATAGAATTCATTCCAAGTCCTAAAGATACCATAACCATAATGGAAGCTGTTCCAATGATGACTCCTAGTACAGTCAAAAATGTACGCAGTTTCCGCCTCCAAAGGTTTTTGACTCCCATTCGAATTAAATCTAGACTACTCATCTAAATCCAAACCTTTCTGTACCTTCCGTCTTTTACGAACGATTAATCCAGCTGTAATAAATCCAGCTAAAATCAATCCCATCCATAAATACTTATTGGTAAAGATTCGCTTCATCAAGCTAGGTTTTTCCATTTCTTGTGGTGGTAAATCCATGTCATCCATAGGAGGAACAAACATTTCCATAGCTTCAATGGTAAATTCTTCTTCCTTAACTAATTGCTCGCCTGTAGGATCTTCATAGGTAAAGATTAATTTTCCTCTTCCTTGGCCTGCTTGCCTTGGAATAATCATAGCTCGATCATAATATTCCGTTGCTCCTTCTTGGAAATTTCCAATAAATAAATTAGGGTCTTTTACTTCAAAATCATCCGATTCTAAGCGTACCATTAAATTATTTAAAGTTACTTTCCCTGTATTGTAAAGCTCTAGATATAACCCTAAAGGTTCTCCTACGGTAGGTTCTCCTTGAAATTGAATTTCTCCTAATTCCAATCGAGAAGGCTGTACCACTGGAATTCCAATAAGATCTTCTGCTACTAGTGCTTCTCCTTTATCATCCTCATATTCAAACTTAACTGTAATGGTATACGTTTTTGCTTTGGCATCAGGAATGGTATATAAAGTAATCTCTTTTGTTTCTCTTTGTTTAGGTGCAATTTGATCAATATAAAAAGTATTACTGCTTTGTACGGGTGTAAAAACAGTTCCTGTTTTTTCTGATGTTTCTGTAACAATTAAAGAAATTTTAATGTTTTTCACTGCTTTTTCTGCATTTGTATTTAAAAATGTAGTGGTTAAATTAAAGTTTTGACCCGCTTTTACAATCCCAGGATCAAGAGAGTATTCATCAATAATAATCTTAGGCACTGTTTTATGTCCATCTTCTTCTTCATCTTTTTTCGGATTATTTACATAAACTCCTATATATTGTTTAAAACTTCTTTGTTGTCTCTCGCCACCTACTTCTTCTTCATACTCAACAGTAATCTCAATAGGATAATTTTGGCTCGCCGCTTGGGAAGAAGTTGTCATTACAAAGTTTAAACTTTGTTTTGATGCTCCTTGCATTTTAGGAAGCATACGAACACTTGCACTTTTGGGCAAAATTTCTTTGCCCCCATCTCCTTGGGCTACAGATACCTTTACATTATGAGCCTCTTTACTACCTAAATTACGCACATCAAAACCAAAGGAAAAATCTTGACCCGCTCGAACAATTCCTTTTGGAGCAGACATATTTTCTACATTTAATAAGGCTTGGTATTGGTTTTGTTTTAATACAGGAATAAAAACTTTATGTTCTTCTTCAATGGCTTCCATTCCATTATGATACGATATTTTGACGGTCAATTCTTGGGTTCCTCCAACCATTTGATCGGAAGCTTTTAGTACATAGGTCATATATAATTTTTTACCTTTTTCTAAATCTTTAAGATAACGAATAGGTGAATTGTCTTGTAAAATAAATCCATCAGGTTTTAATCCTTCTATTGCTACCTTTAATTGTTTTGCTGTCAAGCCTCCAATATTTTCAAGATTAAGCCCTACTTCTACCTTTTCGCCTGGCTTAATCACTTGAGGCGTTGATAAAATATCTAACAACTGTAATCGTGCAGGTGCATTATCATTTCGTACTCGAACATAAATAACTTCATCTTTTGTTTCTACTTTATTAGAATACGCATTTTCTGCATATTGAACTCGAAATGTTATGGGATATGTTCCTGCTTTTACTGTTTCCAATACTTTTACTTTGTAGGAAAGGGTACTGGATCCTTTAACAGAAAGTCGATCAATTGTTTTTGTCATAACCGAATCCATCAACTCAAAATTCTTTAGATTATCTCCTTCTAATATGGGTGTAATTTGGAGATTATGTGCTGTTGTGTTTCCATAGT
>JAAYNZ010000112.1 GCA_012520595.1 Candidatus Epulonipiscium sp.
AATTTCGTATTGGAACCTTACTATCAGGAGAATATGATCATAAAAATGCCATTTTAACTCTCCATGCAGGGGCTGGAGGGACAGAAGCTTGTGATTGGGCAGGTATGTTATTACGAATGTATATGCGATGGGCAGAGCAAAAGGGATATAAAGTAGAAACCTTAGATTATTTACCAGGAGAAGAAGCAGGAGTAAAATCCGTTACCATTCAGATTAGTGGAGAAAATGCCTTCGGGTATTTAAAATCAGAAAAAGGAGTACATCGTCTAGTTCGCATTTCACCTTTTGATGCTTCTGGTAGACGGCATACATCCTTTGCTTCTTGTGATGTGTTACCAGAGATCGATGATGATGTGGATATTGAAATCCAACCAGATGAAATTCGCATTGATACTTATCGTTCAAGTGGAGCTGGTGGACAGCATGTTAATACGACAGATTCGGCCGTAAGGATTACTCATGTGCCTACCAATATTGTAGTACAATGCCAAAATGAGCGTTCCCAACATAAGAACAAAGACCGAGCTATGAAAATGTTAAAAGCAAAATTATTTGAACTAAAGCAACAAGAACAAATAGAAAAAATTGAAGGGATACGAGGAGAAGTAAAAGAAATTGGTTGGGGAAACCAAATTCGATCCTACGTATTTCATCCCTATAGTCTTGTAAAAGATCACCGTACTGAACAGGAAACAGGAAATGTTAATGCAGTTATGGATGGAAATTTAGATGGATTCATTAATGCCTATTTACGCTGGATTCATCAAAATGAAACATAAAGAAGTCTACCATAAGAACAAAAGAGGAGGGGATAGTGTGGCTGTTCAACAACAAGTTATTTTCAAGTTAGACCAAGAAGAATATGGATTAGACATTATGAAAGTCCATGGAATTGAAAAGCATCAACCCATTGTAAAGGTACCTAATACACCAGATTATGTTGAAGGGATTATTAACCTTAGAGGTGAGGTTCATCCTATTTATAACTTGCGAAAACGATTCAATCTTGCCCCAAAAGCAGTGGATGACAGTACCAAAATTATTATTGTAAATTCCAATGAAATGATGGTTGGTTTCATGGTAGATTCTGTAACAGAAATTGTACAAATTGAAGAAGAACAAATTGATCCACCGCCCAAGCTAATTACAGGGATTCATAGCAAATACATTGGTGGAGTGGCTAAACTACAAGATCGTATGGTTATTTTATTAGATATTGATTTAATCCTTAGCGAAGAAGAACAAAAGGGAATTCAAACCGTGTTACAAGAAAAAGTAACAGCAGAATCCGAAGATTCTGCATTATAAAAACATCTAAAATCTAAAATAGGTAAAAAAGCGTAGATTGGGATTCTACGCTTTTTTAATATAAAGCAAAAATAATGAAGAAGGTGTTGTTTTAAAAAGGATTACAAGGTAAACTAGAAGAGAGAAGATATTAAAAGGAGGATTTTATATGCTACAACTAGAAACAGTCACGTTAAGTTCTCTAGAAAAAATTTTTCTAGAAAAAGAATTATCTGTATCCAGCACTTTACAAAAAGGAAGCATGTTTCAAAATGAAATTTATTCTTTTCAGGTAGCCTATAAGCTAAGCCCAGAAAATACTTGGGGAAGAACCCATGTAAAGGTAGATGTAGAATCAGAAATAAAGGATTATATTCAAGTAAAATCTGTTGGTTTAGTCCCCTCAGAGCTTCCTTGTTATCCCATAATCGATGATAATTATATGCGAACTGAACCTGGACTTTTCCCAGATCCTTTGTATGACCTATGGGAACGTTCCCTTTTTATCACATCTCAATATTGGCGGTCTCTTTGGATTACAGTAAAACCCTCACAAAAAGTTTTACCAGGTACATATCCAATAAAAATTATATTCAAAAACGAAGAAGAAATTTTAAGTTCTGTGATTTTTGAAATTACCATTTTAGCTGGAAAGCTACCAAAGCAAAAATTAATTCATACCGAATGGTTTCATGCCGATTGTATTGCCGATTATTATAAAGTAGAAGTGTTTAGTGAAAAACATTGGGATCTCATTGAAAAGTTTATTAAAATAGCTGTCGAGCACGGGATCAATATGATCCTTACTCCTGTGTTTACGCCACCCTTAGATACAGCCGTCGGAGGAGAAAGAACAACCGTACAATTAGTAGAAGTAACTCGAGAAGGAAACCATTATACATTTGATTTCACCAAGTTAAAAAGATGGGTAGAGATGTGTCTGCACTGCGGAATTGAATATTTTGAAATCGCTCATTTATTTACACAATGGGGTGCTAAACATGCACCTAAAATCATGGGGTATGAACAAGGTCAATACAAAAAACTATTTGGATGGGGGACCGATGCAGCAGGTGAAGAATACCAAACATTTTTACAACAATTTTTGACCCAACTGGTAAGGTTCATTGAAGAACATGATTTGAAGGAACGTTGTTATTTCCATATTTCTGATGAACCACGCCAAGAGCATTTAGAAAACTATAAAAAGGCATTGGAGGGAATTGCAGATATTTTAAAGGATTACCCTATTATCGATGCCCTATCTGACTATGATTTTTATCAGCATCAATTAGTAAAGATGCCTATTCCGGCGAATAGTTCCATCGAACCTTTCTTGGAAAATCAAGTTCCAAATCTATGGACTTATTATTGCTGTGGGCAATATGCAGAAGTTAGTAATCGATTTTTTTCTATGCCATCAGCAAGAAATCGAATCATAGGAACCCAATTATATAAGTACAATATTGTAGGCTTTTTACATTGGGGATATAACTTTTGGAATGCACAATATTCAGCCTTTCGGATCAATCCCTTTCAAGTAACAGATAGTGATCGTGCCTTTCCTTCAGGAGATCCCTTTTTAGTATATCCAGGTGAGGAGGGCCCTATTCCTTCCATTCGGCTTCTTGTATTGAATGAAGCATTACAGGATTTACGTGCCATGGAATATCTCGAAATTTTAAAAGGTAAGGAGTTTGTAATACGTTTGATAGAAGAAGAACTCCAAGAACCATTGACATTTAAAAAATATCCTAAAGATGCCCACTATCTTTTAAACTTACGTGAAAAAATTAATCATGCTATTGTAGAAAATCAATAAACAACGGAATTTTTAGTAAGCCGTATATCACTCTCCTGCTTCGATTGTCTTTGAGTGTATATACGGCTTTTCTCGTTTATTCTATTGAATCCATAAAGATATATAAATAAAAGCAACAAAAAAAGCATGAATTGTTGGAAAAAGTTATGAAAAGTATAGAATATAAAAAAAGATGCACATTACTATTGAATTTTTTCATATTCTATGATATATTCTTTCTATCAAAAACAAATGTCTATGATGTGAATACAAGGAGAAGGATATGGGAGAGAAAAAAAAGTATTATATCGTGGATAAAAATGTGTTACCAGAGGTTTTTTTAAAAGTCGTAGAAGCTAAAAAACTTTTAGAGATGGGGCAAATACTTACGGTGCAGGAAGCTGCAGAAAAAGTAGGAATTAGTAGGAGTTCTTTTTATAAATATAAGGATGCTGTTTTTCCTTTTTATGAAAATACTCGAGGCAAAACCATTACATTAGCATTACAATTAGAGGATGAACCTGGTTTACTCTCTTATGTATTAAATGTAATTGCTCAAACGGGTGCTAACATTTTAACGATTAATCAAAATATTCCCATTAACGGGATTGCCAATGTCACCATTAGTATAGAGACTTTTCCCATGTCAGAAGATATTGAAGATCTAATTGAAAAAGTAGAAGCTTCTCAAGGAGTGCGTCATATAAAAATTATTGCGAGGGAGTGAGTGGTATGGTTCAAATCGCTGTATTAGGATATGGCACTGTTGGATCTGGAGTTTTAGAGGTTTTACAGACCAATGGAGAAAGTATCAACAAAAGAGCGGGGAAAGAAATTAAAGTAAAATATGTACTGGATCGAAGAGAATTTCCTGGAGACCCTGTGTCTTCTATTTTAGTTCATGATATTGAACCAATTTTAAAGGATCCGGAAGTCAAAGTTATTGTTGAGGTAATGGGAGGCGTAGAGCCAGCCTATACCTTTGTTAAAAGAGCCTTATTGGATGGTAAGAGTGTGGTCACTTCCAATAAAGAACTAGTAGCCAAACATGGAGCAGAACTTTTACAAATTGCAAAAGAAAAAGATATTAATTTTTTATTTGAAGCTAGTGTAGGTGGAGGAATTCCTATTATCCGTCCGTTAAATCAATCCCTTACTGCTGATGAAATTTATGAGATTACTGGAATTTTAAATGGAACCACTAATTTTATTCTTACCAAAATGAAAGAAGAAGGTCTTTCATTTGAAACAGTATTAAAAGAGGCTCAAGACTTAGGATATGCAGAAAGAAATCCAGAGGCTGATGTGGAAGGACATGATGCTTGCCGTAAAATTGCTATATTGTCTTCGTTAGCCTTTGGTATGCATGTGGATTATGAAGATATTTATACAGAAGGAATTACAAAGATTTCACAGGCGGATATGGCATATGCGGCTAAGATGGATCGAGAGATTAAACTAGTAGCCACTAGCAAAAAACAAGAAAAAGAAGTTTGGGCTCGCGTATCTCCCGTTTTACTCCGAATGGATCATCCACTATCTACGGTTCATGGAGTATTTAATGCTATTTTTGTAAAAGGAAATGTAATCGGTGATGTAATGTTTTATGGAAAAGGGGCAGGGAAATTGCCTACAGCGAGTGCAGTTGTTGCTGATATTGTGGATGCAGTAAAACATTTAAATCGAAACATTATGTCTTTTTGGAGCACACAAAAAATGGAGTTGCTAGACATCAGTTATGCCCCTACACAATATTTTATCCGTATTGGTTATACAGATCTATCACTAGCGATTGGGCAAGTAGAAAAAGTATTTGGTAAAATTCATATTATACAACTGGATGAATATGATGATGAATTTGGTTTTATTACCAATGAAGAAACCGAAGGGGCTTTGAAAGAAAAAATAGCCCTTTTATCCAATAGCCCTGGAGTGTATGAAATTCGAAATAAAATTCGAGTAGAACAAGAATAGAAAACGAGCAGAAATCAGGTGTAAAAATTATGTTTACAGTGAAGGTACCTGCAACTACCGCCAATATGGGACCAGGATTTGATTGTATTGGAATGTCTTTAGATCTATACAATACAATTACGATAGAGGAAATACCTCAAGGATTAGAAATTATTATCAAAAACCCTCAGGATATAGAAATCCCTACAGATGAAACAAATTTAATCTATCAAACCATTGTTCAATTTTATCAAAGCATTGGGAAAACGGTACCTGGTATTCGACTGGTACAAGAAGATCACATTCCCTGTACAAGAGGACTAGGGAGTAGTGCTGCCTGCATTGCTGCAGGCCTTCTTATTGCCAATAAGTTGGCAGGCACAAATTATTCAAAAGAAAAATTAGCCAAACTAGGGGCCATTATGGAAGGACATCCCGATAACATTGTTCCAGCCTTTTTAGGAGGAATGGTTACAGCGGTTTTAGATAAGGATGAATTGCACTATATTAAGATTCCTCTTCCATCCCAGCTTTCTTTTGCCTTACTAGTACCAGATTTTCCACTTTCAACAGAAAAAGCAAGACAAGTTATACCTAAAAGTCTTTCTTTAGAAGATGGAATTTATAATGCATCAAGAACTGCATTATTAGTTGCATCCATGATGAGTGGAGAAATTCAGCATTTGCAAGTAGCTATGGAAGATCGATTTCATCAGCCCTATCGGATTCCCTTAGTTCCTCATATGGAAGATATTTTTGAAAAAGCCTTATCCTTAGGAGCGAAAGGGGTATTCTTAAGTGGGGCAGGTCCCACTTTGATTGCCGTAATTGAGGAAGAAATGAATTTTAAGAAAAAAATAACTCCTTTTTTACAGCAGTTACCTAGGCGATGGGATATAAAAATAGTAAAACCTTCCCAACAAGGGGCACAAATTCAGGAGTTTCATTAAAAAAGGACTTTAGCGGAAAGAGGGGAAAAGAGGATGAAACATATAGTTGTTTTGGGGGATGGGATGGCTGATAAACCCCTTGATGCATTAGGAGGGCAAACCCCTCTTCAGAAGGCTCACAAGCCGATGATGGATTGGCTTGCCAAGCACGGGGAAGTAGGACTTTTACAGACCATTCCTAAAGGATTAGAACCAGGAAGTGATACGGCTAATTTAAGCGTATTAGGGTATGACCCTAGGTTATATTATACAGGACGATCTCCCTTAGAGGCAGTTAGTATGGGAGTTTCCCTAGAAGAGGAAGATATTACTTTTCGGTGTAACCTTGTTACATTATCAGAAGAAGAACCCTATGAACAAAAAAGAATTTTAGATCATAGCGCTGATGAAATCAGTACAGCAGAAGCAGAACAATTGATCAAAGCGATTCAGCAGCAATTTCAAACCGAATTCATGAAGTTTTATTCTGGGATTAGTTATCGGCATTTACTGGTGTGGAAGGGAGGGCCTTTGGATCTTCAGTTAACTCCACCCCATGATATTTTAGAAAAAAGGATCCAAAACTATCTTCCGCAAGGAGAAAATGCTCAGATTCTTTTTGAAATGATGAAAAAAAGTTATGCCATATTACACCATCACCCAGTGAATCAAAGAAGAATAAAACAAGGATTACGCCCAGCCAATTCCCTTTGGTTTTGGGGAGAAGGAAAGAAACCCAATTTACCGTCTTTTGAACAAAAATATCATTGTAAGGGATCTGTTATTTCAGCGGTAGATTTAATCAAAGGCATTGCCATTAGTAGTGGACTTCACTCCGTTCAAGTACAAGGAGCAACGGGGAATATCGATACCAATTATGAAGGAAAAGCCCAAGCCGCATTACAAGAATTAAAAAGAGGGCAAGATTTTGTCTATATCCATATTGAGGCACCAGATGAATGTGGACATCGGCAAGAAATAGACAATAAAGTAAAAGCCATTGAGTATATTGATGCTCAGATTGTAACTCCCATTAAAGAAACTTTGGATAAAGAGGGACAACCGTATCGAATTTTAATTTTACCCGATCACCCCACTCCTTTATCTTTAAGAACCCATACGGATGACCCAGTACCGTATGTACTCTATGATAGTACATTACATCAATACGATGAAACACTTCAGTATGATGAACATACAGCGAAGAAAACAGGAATCTTTCATCATCAAGGTCATCTTTTTATGAATACTTTTATTTCACAACATTGTTGCAAGGAGGGATACTTGTGTTAATTGTAAAAAAATTTGGAGGAAGTTCTGTAGCCAATGCAGAAAAAATTTTCAATGTAGCCAAGCGGTTGGGAAAGAGTTATGATGAGGGAAATGAAATCGTTGTTGTTTTATCAGCTCAAGGAGATACAACGGATGAATTAATTGCTAAAGCAAAAGAAATCAATAGCAAACCATCTCGAAGGGAAATGGATATGCTCCTTTCAACAGGAGAACAACAATCTGTTGCATTAATGTCCATGGCATTAGAAAAATTAGGTTATCCTGCTATTTCTTTAAATGCGTATCAAGTAGGAATGTATACCACTTCAACCTATAGCAATGCTCGTTTAAAAAACATCAATACCGACCGGGTACAAAGTGAATTAGAAAGAAAAAACATTGTATTAATTACTGGTTTTCAAGGTATGAATCGTTTTGATGATATTACAACATTAGGTCGTGGTGGCTCTGATACTACAGCAGTAGCATTGGCAGCAGCATTAAAAGCAGATCGATGTGAAATCTATACAGATGTAGATGGAATTTATACTGCTGATCCAAGAGTTGTAAAAAATGCCCGAAAATTATCAGAAGTAACCTATGATGAAATGTTAGAATTAGCTTCTTTAGGAGCAAGGGTGCTTCACAATCGTTCTGTAGAACTAGCTAAAAAATACCACGTAGAATTAGTTGTACGATCAAGTTTAAATTATGAAGAAGGAACCGTAGTGAAGGAGGTCTGTCATATGGAAAAAATGTTAGTCAGTGGAGTAGCAACAGACAAGGATGTATCTCGAATTTCAGTAATAGGGGTTAGTGATGAACCAGGAAGAGCCTTTAGCTTATTTGGATTATTAGCAAAACATAAAATAAATGTAGATATTATCTTGCAATCCGTAGGAAGAAGTGGAACAAAAGATATTACCTTTACCGTAGCTCGGGATCATTTAGAAGAAGCTTTAGAACTATTAGAAGCAAATAAAGAAAGATTAACCATCAAAGAGATTGTACATGATGAAAATGTGGCAAAAGTTTCTGTTGTAGGAGCAGGTATGGTCAGTAATCCAGGAGTGGCTGCTAAAATGTTTGAAGCCTTATATGATGCCCATATTAATATTCAAATGATTTCTACCTCAGAAATAAAAATATCCGTTCTTATTGAAGAAGACAAAGCAGAAACAGCTATGAATGCCATTCATGATAAGTTTCAATTAGGAAATGTAAATTTAAGAAGATAAGGTAACAATAAAAATTCCTTGAGACACATGTCCAAATCCTCTATAATAAAAGATGATTCTTTTAAAGAAAAGAGGAAAAGATATGAATATAGCTAAGGAACTTCAAAATGAATTTCAATTACAAGCCTTTCAGGTAGAGAATACGATACAATTAATTGATGAAGGAAATACGATTCCTTTTATTGCTCGATATCGAAAAGAAAAAACAGGTTCATTGAATGATGTTATTTTACGAGAATTTGCCCAACGTCTACAATATTTACGAACTTTGGAAGAAAAAAAAGAGCAAATTTTAGTCACCATTAAAGAACAAGGAAAACTAACGCCTGCGATTCAAGATCAATTGGCAAAAGCCGTTACGTTAGTAGAACTAGAAGATATTTATCGACCTTTTCGCCCAAAGCGAAGAACACGGGCCACCATTGCTAAAGAAAAAGGGTTGGAACCTCTTGCACAAATTCTTTGGGGGCAAAAGGAAAAAATCAACTTACAAGAAGTAGCTCAACCGTATATTGATCCCCAAAAAGAAGTGATGAATACAGAAGAAGCCTTACAGGGAGCTCAAGATATTATAGCGGAGCAAGTTTCTGATGAACCTTCCTATCGTCAGTACATTCGGAAGGTAACGTTGCAAGAAGGAATTCTTAGCACAAAAGCGAAAGATGATAAAATGGCATCGGTTTATGAAATGTATTATGATTATGAAGAACCATTAAAAAAGATTCCAGGGCACCGTATTTTAGCCATAAATCGAGGAGAAAAAGAAAAAATTTTAAACGTAAAAATTGAAGCTCCTGTGGAAAAAATAATGGGATATTTAGAATATCATGTGATTCAAACAGGGCAGGAAGAAATTATTCGGTTGTTACAAGCAACCATTGCAGATAGTTACAAACGTTTGATTGCCCCTGCCATCGAACGAGAAATTAGAAATGAATTAACAGAGAAAGCAGAAGAAGGGGCATTAAAAGTTTTTTCTGCCAACCTCCAACAACTTTTATTGCAACCACCCATTATAGGGGAAGTTGTATTAGGAGTTGATCCAGCTTATCGAACAGGCTGTAAGGTAGCAGTCGTAGATGAGATCGGAAAAGTCTTGGAAACAGCAGTGGTTTATCCTACTCCTCCTCAACAAAAGATAGAAGAAAGCAAAAGAATTTTGGGCCAAATGATTGAAAAGTATAAAGTTACTGTAATTGCCATAGGAAATGGAACAGCATCTAGAGAGACAGAACAATTTATTGCTGAACTTATTCAAGAATTGCCCAATAAAGTTTACTATGTTATTGTCAATGAAGCGGGAGCTTCTGTATATTCTGCATCCGCTTTAGGTACAGAAGAATTTCCAGACTTTGATGTATCTCTTCGTAGTGCTGTATCCATTGCAAGACGATTACAAGACCCATTAGCAGAATTAGTAAAAATTGATCCTAAGTCCATTGGGGTAGGACAATACCAACATGATATGAATCAAAAACGATTAGAAGAAACATTACAAGGAGTCGTTGAAAACTCAGTTAATCAAGTCGGCGTTGATGTTAATATGGCTTCTTTTTCCTTGCTTCAATATGTAGCAGGGATTACCAAATCCGTGGCAAAAAACATTGTTGCCTATCGAGAAGAAAAAGGGATCTTTACAAAACGAGAAGAATTATTACAAGTTTCCCAATTAGGTCCAAAAGCTTTTAAACAATGTGCAGGTTTTTTGCGAATACGAGAAGGAAAAAATATTTTAGACAATACAGGGGTTCATCCGGAATCCTATGAGGTCGTTAAAAAATTATTGCAACAATTGGGATATACTTTAAAAGATATTCAGAATCATACGGTAAGATCCATCAAAGATCAGATTGGATCCATTTCTGAATTGGCTACCCAGCTGGACGTAGGAGAGGAAACCCTTACAGATATTTTGCAAGAATTAGCTAAACCAGGGCGGGATCCACGAGAAGAAATGCCACAACCTATTTTGCGACAAGATATTTTAGAATTAGAAGATTTAAAAGAAGGTATGATTTTAGAAGGAACCGTTCGAAATGTAATTGATTTTGGAGCTTTTGTGGATATAGGGGTGCACCAAGATGGGCTAGTGCATATATCCGAATTGTCGGATCGATATATCAGACATCCTTTAGAAGTCGTAGCTGTAGGAGATATTGTTAAAGTTCGTATCATTAGCATTGATGTTCCTAAAAAACGAATTGGACTTAGTATGAAAATATAATGTTAATATATTGACAGAAAAGAAAAAAACATTTATACTAATAATACAAACTAAATAAGAAATTCTTCGGGGCAGGGTGAAATTCCCGACCGGCGGTAATAGTCCGCGAACAATCAGTAATGATTGTTGATTTGGTGTAATTCCAAAACCGACAGTAAAGTCTGGATGAGAGAAGAGAAAATTAACACAGGGGCTTATTGATACCTATCATAAGGGATAGGAGACAAGACTTTGTGTGGTAAAGTAAAGCCAATCCACAACCTGAAGAATTTCAGGTTGTTTTTATATGCAAAAAATAAGAGAAGAGGGATGAAAATGATTCAAAATTCAAGCAACCTGAAAAAAAATATCTTTGATACCAGTTCCATGGTGAAAATTGGGATGTTATCAGGGCTAGGTATGGCACTGATGCTTTTAGATTTTCCACTTCCTATTTTCCCATCGTTTTTAAAATTGGATTTAAGTGATGCTCCAGCAGTCATAGGAACATTTGCTATGGGTCCAGTAGCAGGAGTTTTTATTGAGTTACTTAAAAATTTACTTAAGATTGTAGTAAAAAATAACACAGGTGGGGTTGGTGAATTAGCCAATTTCTTAGTAGGGATTGCATATATTCTTCCTTTAGGACTAATTTATCAAAAATATCAAAATAAAAAAGGAGTTTTTATCGGATGTCTGATTTCTATGTTTTCTATGACTCTTATTGCAGGCCTTCTTAATTATTTTATTTTTATTCCTGCCTATTCTTGGGTATTAGGTTATCCTATTGATGCTTTTGTAGGTATGGCAGCGAAAATCAATTCTTCTGTTGTGGACTTACGAACTTTAATCATCTTTGCCATTATGCCTTTTAATCTTTTGAAATCCTTACTGGTTTCCGTTGTAGGTTTTGGATTGTATAAAGCCCTTCAGCCTTTATGGAAAATAGTAAAGTTATAAGATAAAATAAGATAACGTGACGCTATACAATGGTGTCACGTTATCTTATTTTTATAAACCAAAGAAACAGTAGGTAAGCCGTATATTCACTCGATACGCTACTTCTGCTATCCAGTTGTTGCTAACAAATAGTAAATGCTACTTGTTTTTATACCTAAAACTTTATAAAATGAGAGTGAAAATAAAAACTAGCGTATCCGTGAATTATCTGATAAACTAGTTTATATTGGAAACAAGAAAAACAAAAAGAGAGTGAAAAAAATGATTTATGAAAGTTATGCTCCCGAAGAAACAAAGAAGATAGGACAAATCATTGGAAAAAATGCAAAACCAGGAGACATTTATTGCCTGATTGGTGACTTAGGCGTAGGTAAAACCGTCTTTAGCAAAGGATTAGCAGAAGGTCTTGGCATTGAAGAAGCCATTACTAGCCCTACCTTTACCATTGTAAATGAATATATGGGGCGTCTTCCTTTCTATCATTTTGATGTGTATCGGTTAGGAGATTGTAGTGAGTTGGAAGAAATAGGATATGAAGAATATTTTTTTGGGGATGGGGTTTGCTTAATCGAATGGGCCAATCTCATTGATGAGTTGATTCCCAAAGAGGCCCTATGGATTGGGATCGAAAAAGATTTAGAACAAGGAATAAATTATCGAAAAATTACAGTACAAAGGAAGGAATCACATGAAAGTATTAGGAATTGATACATCAGGATTGGTAGCCAGTGTAGCTATTATAGACGAAGATCAACTTATTAGTGAGTTTACGATAAATTACAAAAAAACCCATTCTCAGACCCTTATGCCTATGATGGATGCCATGTTTCATGCTTGTGAAATGGATTTAAAAGAAATGGATGCCATTGCTGTTGCTAGTGGCCCTGGTTCTTTTACAGGATTGCGAATCGGAGCGGCTACAGCCAAGGGCATTGCCCAAGGGTTAAACAAACCAGTCATTGGGATACCAACCTTAGATGGTTTAGCCAATAATGTATATCATTCCGCATCTTATTTGATTTGCCCTATAATGGATGCACGTAGACAGCAAGTATATACAGCCTCATATAAAAGAAAAGAAAATGTTTTGGAACGGGTAACGGATTACCGAGCCATCCCTATTGAAGAATTGTTACAAGATGTTCAACGACAAGAAGATCCCGTTCTTTTTTTAGGTGATGGTGTTGATGTTTATAGAAAAAGCATAGAAAAAAATTTGCCTGCTACAAAATACGAATGGATTCATGGGCCTAACAATCGCCAAAGGGCTGCTTCCATTGCAGATCTTGGTATGCAATGGCTAAAACAAGGGAAAACACAGAATTATATGGATTTTGCTCCTTTTTATTTGCGACCTTCTCAAGCAGAACGAGAGTACGCTCAGAAACATAAAGGTGAAAGATAGCCATTGTAGGATGTAGTTAGGGAGGATCATCATGGAAAAGGAAATCCAAATTGAGACTATGAAACGTTCTCATGTTTCCCAAGTTTGGGAAATTGAAAAACAATGTTTTGCAACCCCTTGGTCTAAGCAGGCACTTATCAAAGAACTTCAGGTGAATCGTTTGGCACTTTATTTTGTTGCTATTTACAATGACATAGTAGCTGGATATGCAGGAATGTGGAAGATTGTAGATGAGGGGCATATTACCAATATTGCAGTGTTGCCCCAGTTACAGGGGCAAGGCATTGGTTCTGCTTTACTAGAAAGATTAATAGAAGCAGGGAAAATCAGTCAATTACAAGCATTGACTTTAGAAGTGCGAGTAGGAAATCAAAAAGCACGTTCCTTATATGAGAAATATGGATTTCGCATTATGGGGATCCGAAAAGAATATTATCAAGATAATCGAGAAGATGGATATATTATGTGGAAAAGCTTATCTCAATATTAAATTTTAATATAAAAAAAAGAATTGTAATAGGGTTAGGCACTCTTTTGATGATATGGAATATAGTATATAAAGGAAGGAGGGATTAAATGAGAAAGAACAAAGCATTAACTTATGAAGAATTGAAGATCACTCATGATTTTTCAAAATGGAGTCATGCGGAAAAGGAAGAAATGGAAATTATTGGGCAAGGCCGTGCGATAAAAGCCATGCATTTTGGATTAAAAATTAAAGCACAAGGGTATAACATTTACATGTCAGGTCCTACAGGGACAGGTAAAACTAGTTATGCAAAAAAAGTGACCTCTCTTATAGCAAAAGAAGAATCCACTCCTTGGGAATGGTGCTATGTATATAATTTCCATGATGCCAGTCGCCCTCAAGCCTTGTCCTTTCCAGCAGGACACGGGAAAAAGTTCAAAAATGATATGGAAGAATTGATTCAAATTTTATCCATAGAATTATTAAAAACCTTTCACGAAGAATCCTATGAAAAAGAAAAAAATGAATTAATTAAAACCTATCAAGAACAAAGTGAAACCTTCCTCAAGATCATTAAGGATCGAGCTCATGAATTAGAATTTCATATAAAAATATCCAATGCAGGTGCCTATTTTATTCCTTTAGTAGACGGAGAAAAAATTACAGAAGCCCAGTATGATACTTTACCGGAAGAGAAGAAAGAAGAAATCATGCAAAATTCTGATCTTTTACAAGAAGAATCGGAGCAAGTCATTAAAAAAATACAAGAAATAGAAAAAGATTTAAAAAATAAAATAGAACAATTGGATTATAAAATCGGGCTAGAAGTTGTAGGGCATCACATGACTCCTCTACAGAGAAAATACCAAGATAACGAAAAGGTTTTTAACTATTTAAAGTGCGTCAAAGAAGATATTTTGGAAAATCTTTATCAGTTTACACATGCAGAAGAGGAAGAAGAAGAGGATGGCCTTACTTCAGTGTTACCTTGGTTAACTAAAACTGGAAAAGAAGAATTTCGGTTGAAATATGCTGTTAATTTATTAGTGGATCACACAAAAACCCAAGGGGCTCCTGTAATCATTGATTTTAATCCGACATTTTATAATCTTTTAGGTAAAATTGAGTATGAAAATGAATTTGGAAATCTAAAAACAGATTTTACTAAAATTCATCCAGGTCTTTTTCATGAGGCCAATGGAGGCTATTTAATTTTACAAATTCAAGATGTACTTTCCAATCCTCAAGCTTGGGAATTGATTAAACGAGTGTTAAAAACCAAAGAAGTTTCCATTGAAAATTTGAGGGAGCAGTTGTTAGGAGTGGCTGTTTCTTCTCTAAAACCAGAGCCAATTCCTCTGACAATGAAGGTAATTTTGATCGGTAATCCTTCTTTGTATCATCTACTCTATGAATATGATGAAGATTTCAAGAAACTATTTAAAATACGGGCGGATTTTGATACGAGAATGGTTAAAACAGATACCAGTGTAAGACAATTAGTAACCTTCATTCATCAATTTTCTGAGGAACAAGGATTAAAGAAATTTCATGTCAGTGCTCTAGAAAAAATTATCGAATATGCTTCACGTTTAGCAGAAAGCAGAAATAAATTAACCACTCGTTTTAATCAAATTGTTGAAATTCTATATGAGTCAAATGCATGGGCTCAGATGGATCAAAGTGATGAAGTCTGTAGTATTCATGTAAAGAAAGCCATTAGAGAAAAAGCGCAAAGAAGTAACTTATATGAAGAAAAAATGGAAGAGATGATCGAAGAACAGATGTTGATGATTGAGACATCTGGTTCTTATATCGGTCAGATTAATGGGTTGGCCGTATTAGATGGAGGGGATTATATTTTTGCTAAACCCACTCGTATTACGGCAACGACGTACATGGGGAAAGCAGGAATTATAAATATTGAAAAAGAATCCAATCTTAGTGGTCGTGTGCATACCAAGGGAGTGCAAGTGTTATCTGGTTATTTAGGTCAGACCTATGCCCAGGAGTTCCCTCTCTCTCTTTCTTGTCAAATTTGTTTTGAACAAAGTTACTATGGAATTGATGGAGATAGTGCATCAACAGCAGAATTGTATGCCATCTTGTCCAGTTTAGCAGAAATACCCATTGATCAGGGGATTGCTGTTACAGGCTCTTTAAATCAAAGAGGAGAGATTCAACCGATTGGAGGAGTAACTCATAAGATTGAAGGATTTTTTAAACTTTGTCAGCAAAGAGGTTTAACAGGAAACCAAGGCGTATTAATTCCCAAACAAAATGTGCAGGAATTAGTTTTAAAAGAAGAAGTAATGGAAGCCATTGCCCAAGGACAGTTTCATATTTATCCTATTGCCCATGTAGATGAAGGAATTGAAGTTTTGATGGAAATACCAGCACAAGAAGTGCATCAACAGGTATCAAAGAAATTAAAAGGTTTTTATGAAAGAAGCATTGTAAAAAAAGAAGGTAAATGTTAGTATAGAAAACACGAAGGGATTTTAACCTTCGTGTTTTTGTGAGAAAGGAGAAGAAAGATATGTACAAAAAAATCATCATCCTAGTCATAGGCTTTTTTTTATGTTTTTCCTACCCTACACTTGCCTTTGGAGAGGAAAAACAACCAGATACATATACCCGAGCAAAAGTAATAGGGATTATTGAAGATGAAATTGAAAGGATTCCTACTTCAGGAGAAGATTTGGTTTTAAGAGTACAAAAACTTCGGGTCAAAGGAATCAGCAAACCTTATAAAGGAGAACTATTTACTGCAGAAAATACCATTCATTTGGATGCAGTTTATCAATATGCTGTAAAAGAAGG
>JAAYNZ010000113.1 GCA_012520595.1 Candidatus Epulonipiscium sp.
TTAGCTAAAGAATTTTTACGTTTCTTATATCGTGAGGATATTTTAAAGATAAATGCAGAAAAAACCCAAGCGGCCATGGCTGTTAAATCAGGGGCTGATTTTGCGAAAGAGTATATGACACCTTCTAACTATGAAAATCTAAAAATGTTAGATGAAGATTTGCTCCCTGTTTTTGTGAATTTTACATTAACAGAAAAGACAGAAATTAAAATTTTAAGTGAAATCTTTGGTTCCATTAATAGCTTAGTAAATGGTGAAATGAAGGTAGAGGATTGGGTGCAACGTCTAGAAAAGGCCAATGCTATTTTACGGGAGGCAGCGGTAAAATAAAATGCAGTTGATAGAATGTAAGCTGTCAGAATGGCAGCTTACATTCTATCAATAGATGATAAAAGAGAGCGTGAATATATGAGGCAATTAGTCGAAAAAGTCAAAAGATTAACATATAAAAGAAATTTTTTTATATTTGTATGTATCGTCCCTACTTTTGTTTTGTTTTCCGTATTTGTATTATATCCAATGTTTTCATCTTTTGCTATGAGTTTTACTGATTGGTCAGGGATTGGGAAAAACTACAAATTTATTGGGCTTCAGAATTATGAGAAATTATTTAGGGATCGGATTGTTAAACAAGCTTTATTAAATAATATTATTTTATTGGTATTTGTGCCAGTGGTTACGATTTTGTTGTCATTATTATTTGCCTTTTTATTATCAGGCAAAAAGTTAAGAGAGAAAAAAGTATACAGAGTTTTATTTTTCTTCCCCAATGTAATAGCAATTTCGATTACCTCTATTTTATGGAGTTTTATTTATCATCCATCGGTGGGTATTATTAATGGATTCTTAAAATGGATTGGGGCTGAAAGTTTGATACATACTTGGTTAGGAGAAAGTGCAACAGTTGTATTTTCCATTGGAATTACAATGATTTGGCAGGCAGTTGGTTACTATATGATTCTTTTTATTGCAGCAATGGAAGGGATTCCTAACGAACTATATGAAGTAGCCAATATTGAAGGGGCTTCTTCCTTTCAGAAGTTTTCAAAAATTACAATGCCATTAATTCGAAATGTATTAGATGTAGCTATTATTTTTAATATTATTGCAGTTTTTAATGGTAGTTTTACTTACACGAGAATTATGACAGGTGGAGGTCCAGATAATAAGTCCAATGTATTATCTTTATATATGTATCAACAAGCCTTTGAAAATGGGAATTTTGGTTATGCGATGGCAGTCGGTGTAATTATTTTGATTATTACTTTAGTCTTATCAGGGATTAATAATCGTTTGTCAGCGAAAGATGATATTACTTACTAGGGGAGGAATAACGAATAATGGCAAAAAAATTTTTAAGAAATCTTCCTGCACGATTGATTTTGTTGGTATATGGAGTTGTAGTTGTAGCTCCTTTTATTTGGACATTTTATACATCATTTAAAACATCTCGTGAATTTTATCAAAGCCCTTGGGCCCTTCCAAAAAAAATTACTTTTGATAATTATATTAATGCATTTGTAAAAGCAAATATTGGTGGGTACTTTGGTAACTCTGTTTATCTAACGGTTCTTGGCTTGGTATTGGTAACAATATTAGCAATTATGACATCTTATGTACTGGCAAGATTTCAATTTATATTTTCAAAATTCATTCGCACAGTTTATTTGATTGGTTTATTCTTACCATCCATATTTGGCATTGTTCCTTTGTTTCAATTAATGAAAAAGCTCGGAATCTATGATACGTTATCAGGATTAAGTTTAGTAGATACGATGTATTTTTTACCATATACCATATTTATTTTGACAAGCTTCTTTGCCACGATTCCCAAAGAATATGAAGAAGCCGCTATTATTGATGGTTGTTCTTATTTTGGAACATTGGGAAAAGTCATGACTCCATTAGCGAAACCAGCTATTATGACGACATTGATTTTTAATACACTATCATTTTGGAATGAATATGTAATGTCCCTTGTAATGATTAAGACAGATGCGAAAAAAACCATTACAGTAGGATTGGTTAATATTATGGAAGTTCAAAAATATGCTACTGATTGGGGTGCTTTATTTGCTGGCTTGGTAATCGTTATGATTCCAACGTTTATCGTGTATGTTTTGATGCAAGATAAAATTACAGACGGATTAGCTGCGGGAGGGATCAAAGGATAGTCGAAAACAGGATGATAGGAAGTGTGAGAGATGTATAAGCTAGAAAGGCGAATTGAGACCCTATTGAAGGTACTAAAAAACAAGATTTTGTACAATGTGAAAAAGGTCACAGATGTATTTTATTTGGATCTAGATTGTAATGATATAGCCCATGTATTAAAAGAGGACAACCAGTGGAGCGTGATGACTCATCATCCCACCTGGGGAGGAAAACATCGGTCTACTTGGTTTAAAATTCATGTGCATTTACCAGAAGATGATGGTATTGGTGAGCCTGTATTAGAAGTCTGTATGAGAGATAATGGACGATGGGAAAATTACAGGCCTCAATTTATGGTTTATATTAATGGAATACCTATTCAAGGATTAGATGTAAACCATAGGATGATATTTTTAAAACATTACGGTAGACCAGACGATGAAATAGAAATATATTTAAATGGCTATGCTGGAGAAGAGGATCTTTACTGGTGGTTGGAATGTCAATTGGGATTGTTTCATAGGCAGACAGAGCAGCTGTATTTTAATATAAAAGCAGCATATGATGTGAGTATAGAATTAGAAGATACGGATCCTGAAAAGTATAATTTAATGAATGTACTGAATGATGTGGTCAATCTCTTAAATCTGTCCATTCCTTATTCAAAAGAGTACTATGAGTCCGTTACAAAAGCAAATGAGCTATGTAAAACATTGTATGGTGGAAGGAAAAAAGATAACCCTAGTCCAAAAGTATTTTGCATTGGTCATACTCATATCGATGTAGCTTGGTTATGGACAGTAGATGAAACGAGGAAAAAAGCCGGAAGAAGTTTTAGTACAGTATTACGACTAATGGATGAATACCCCCAGTATCGTTTTTTCTCTAGCCAGCCGATACTATATAAATTTGTTAAAGAAGACTATCCAGAAATTTATGAACAAATCCAACAAAGAGTAGTCGAAAAAAAATGGGAACCAGAAGGCTCTATGTATGTAGAAGCAGATTGCAATCTTATTTCAGGAGAGTCTTTAGTCCGACAAATATTATATGGGAAGCAGTTTTTTAAAAGTGAATTTGGA
Organism: Candidatus Epulonipiscium sp.; assembly: GCA_012520595.1. Taxonomy (GTDB): domain Bacteria; phylum Bacillota; class Clostridia; order Lachnospirales; family JAAYNZ01; genus JAAYNZ01. The sequence continues at coordinate 3,237 of JAAYNZ010000113.1, forward strand.
GTGGATACTCATATTCTATGGTTGCCAGATGTATTTGGTTATAATGGGAATCTGCCACAAATACTACGGCGTAGTGGTTTGGATTTTTTTATCACTTCAAAAATTAGCTGGAATCAATATAATAAAATGCCCCATGATTTATTTTATTGGACTGGAATTGATGGGACAACCATTCCTACAGCCTTTATAACTACACCTGATGCGGCATTTCCTAAGGAATCTTTTTTTACAACCTATAATGGAATGATAAATGCAAAAAGTGTAATGGGTACTTGGGAGCGATTTCAAGATAAAGATATAAGTGATGGTGTAATCCTTCCCTATGGTTATGGAGATGGTGGAGGTGGAACTACAAGAGAAATGATTGAATACGCCTCACGCCTTGAAAAAGGAATTGGAAGTTGTCCAAAGGTCATTTTTTCTTCCTTGGAGCAATATGTCCAATATTCAAAGGAGAAATTAGAGCAAGCCATACGGCCGGGATATTGGAGGGGAGAATTGTATCTAGAGTTTCATAGAGGTACATATACTTCTAATGGAACCAGTAAAAGAAACAATCGAAAAGCAGAATATTTACTTCATAATTTAGAATATTTGTACACATGTCATATGGTAATAAGTCAAAGGAAATACCCAGAGAAAGAAATACGATGTTTGTATGAGGAAATGTTATTGCAGCAATTTCATGATATATTACCTGGATCCTCAATAGAAGAAGTTTATAAAGATAGCGAAAAGGCATTTGCATTATTGTTCGAAAAGGGAAAGGCTTTATATGAGAGTGGGATCGAAAGTCTAATGAAAGAGGAGGAAGAACATATAACTATTTGGAATATGACAGGCATGGAACAAAGTGCTGATGTAAAATGTCCTTATTCCAATGAGTCCATATGGGTAGAATCTGTACCAGCTTATGGATATAAAGTTATACCTGTATCAGAGATAAAAAAAGCAAGTATAAATTCACAAAAAACACTTTGCATTCACCATGCTTTTCATTTTGAAACCATATTTTATGATTTTGTATTGGATCACAATGGAAATATAGAACGTTTATATGATAAAAAACAAAATAGGGATATTCTATGCCCGGGGAATGTAGCCAATCGGTTAGTAGCTTATGAAGATTTTCCTTACGAATATGATAATTGGGAACTTAGTCCTTATTACACCCAAAAAAGCTATTACTTAGATCAGGTCGATTCCATTCAGATGATTGAAAACAATGGAGTAAGAGCGGTACTTAGAATTCGTAGAAGTTTTTTAAATTCTACGATCGATCAGGATATGATTGTATATCACCAATCGAGAAGAATTGATTTTGTAACCAAAGTGGATTGGCATGAAAAGCATTTATTTTTAAAGGCAGAATTTCCAGTAGAAATTAACTCAGAATATGCTTCATATGATATTGCATTTGGAAATGTCAAACGGGTAACACATAGCAATACATCATGGGATTTTGCAAAATATGAAGTTTGTGCTCATAAATGGGCAGATTTATCAGAAACAAATTACGGAGTGTCAATTTTAAATGATTGTAAGTACGGCTACGATATCCATGATTCTGTGATGAAAATAAGTTTAATTAAGGCAGGAACGTATCCAAATCCTAATTCAGATCAGGGGCTTCATAAATTTACATATGCTTTACTTCCTCATAGTGGTGATTTTACAAATGCACTTATAGAAAAGGAAGCAGAAGTTCTTAATAACCCCTTGGTTGCAATAAAAGGAATTCCTATTATAGGTTTGCAGCAATGGAGTTTCGTATCATGTATGAATCCAAATATTAAAATTGTGACTATTAAGAAGTCAGAATCTGATGATGGAATCATTGTAAGGTTACATGAAGTTCATAATACAAGAGGAAGGGCCGAGTTGATTTTAGCATTCCACATGCAGCGAGTAGTGGAATGTAATTTAATAGAAGAAGAGGAAAGGGAAGTTTCTTTTAGAAATAACCGAATTTTGTTTCAGTTCCATCCTTATGAGATTAAGACATTTAAATTTTGGAGGCAATTATGAACTATGAAAAATTATTAGAAGGTAAACGGGTATTTGTAACTACAGGTTCACAAGGAATTGGAAAGGCAATTGCAATCTTGTTTGCAAAGCAAGGGGCTACTGTATGTGTTGGCGGGATTGATCGGGAAAGATTGGGTGAATCCATCCAAGAAATTCAAGAAATTCAACCAAAATCAAAGTCCTACTATTGTGATTTAGGTTCGCCTGTGGAAACAGAAGGGGTCTGTGATGAAATTATAAAGGATTTTGGTGGAATTGATATTTTAGTAAATACGGTAGGAGTAAATCAAAGGATGGTTGCCCATGAAGTTGATATGGATGTATTGGAAAAGCTAATGGAGACGAATTATAAAAGTGGAATTCGATGTATGAAGAAGTTTATTCCCGGTATGCTAGAACGTGGGTATGGAAATATTGTCAATATTTCATCGATCCATAGTCGAATGACTATGCCAGGAAATTTGATGTATGCAGGTACGAAAGGAGCAGTAAATGCGTCAGCAAGAGCCATGGCATTGGACTATGCAGATAAAGGTATAAGAGTGAATACCATATGTCCTGGTGTAATTCTTAGTGATTTTGTAAAAAATGAAATTTTTAGTTATCCAGAGGGAAAAGAAAGGAATGATTTTATACATTTGTTAGAAATGATGCAACCTATGAAACCGGGAACTTCAGAAGATGTAGCAAATGCAGCCTTATATTTAGCTAGTGAAATGTCGTCTTATGTAACAGGGCAGATCATTATGGTAGACGGGGGAGCAAGTATAAAAGCTCATTAAATTTGAGGAGGTATTTATGAAAGATTTTTTAGCAAGGCTAGGAGTACAGCGATATATTAATGCACACGATACGTATACTGTATATGGCGGAAGTAGAATGGCTGAAAATACAAAAAGGGCTATGGATGAAATATCTCGTTGTTTTGTAAACGTGGAGCAGTTGCAACGGGCGTTGGGAAGCTATATTGCAAAACTTACCCATAATGAAAGTGCTTATATTACTAATGGAGCAGCTGGGGGAATTCAGCTCTGTACAGCGGTTTGTATGGCAGAGGGAAGTCAGTATAAATACTCTCAGTTACCACAATGTAAAGATATAAAAAATGAGATTATAGTATTCCATTGTCAACATAACTGTTACGACAAATCCATCGAATCTACTGGTGCAAAAATAATAAAAATAGGTGATTCGGATGAAACGTTAGAGTACCAATTGGAGGGGGCTATTGGTGATAAAACAGCTGCTATCTTTTATTTTCCATCGGCCTTGTACACTAGGGGCTCAATGTCTATAGAAAAAACCATTGAAATAGCACATCGACATGGTGTTCCAGTCGTGGTAGATGCGGCGGCACAACTGCCACCGATAGAGAATTTGTGGAAATATACAGATATGGGAGCAGATATGGTCATATTTAGTGGCGGGAAAACATTGAGTGGTCCCCAGGCTAGTGGACTTATTGTTGGTAAAAAAGAGTATATTGAAGATTGCATTCGTTTTGGTGCACCCATGCATGGAATTTGTAGGAGTAGTAAGGTATCTAGAGAAGGAATGGTAGGTTTAACAGTAGCAATTGAAAATTACGTACAAATGGATCATAAAGAAAATGATCGAAAACTATCAGGAATAGTTGATAGGTTTATTGATGCTATGAATGAGTGTTATATTTTTGAAACGTGCCGAATAGAACATGGCCCAGTAGGACAAAGGTATCCGAGAGCTTTTGGAAAACTAAAAAACGGAATAAAGGCAGAAGAAATTGCAAAAGAAATGTTGGATAAGCATATCTATATCGGAGTCGACCGGGTAAACAATGGGATTTATTTTAGTCCCTTAAACGTAACTTTAGAAGAAACAGAAATTGTGATACAAGAACTAAAAAATATCATTAATGAAAATGATGGGAAAGTTAAGAAGGAGGAAATAGAGTAATGAGTGAAACAGGCAGAAGAATTGAAAA
>JAAYNZ010000114.1 GCA_012520595.1 Candidatus Epulonipiscium sp.
AAATTACATGATTAAGGTATTTGTATGGGATGATATTCATACGATGAAGCCTTTAACAGAAATGAAGATTTTTAAGTAAAAGAATCAAAAGAGAGGTGACAAGAGTGAAAAGATGGATGGCTTTGATTCTATCAATTCTATTTGTGTTTCAATGTGGGATGACAACAACTTTTGCCAATGAAGAAGAGACTTCTATAACAATGGAGATTGCATTTGATAGTAAGACCAAGGAAGTCATCGTTTATGGAGTAAGTACTCCAGTGTTTTCTCAAGACCAAGTAAGTATCATGGTACTAGATCCATTGGACAACATTAGTTATATTCATCAACAAGAAATTACGAAAGATGGAAACTATGAATTTAAATTTAAATTGGATGAAAATACTCTAGAAGGAAGATATGTAGTTCGAGTGGGGAGTACCCGTACACCTATGGCAAAGGAAGGAAGTTTTACTTATCAAATTGAAGAAGAAAAATATGTATTAACAGTATCTTCTACCCTTGGCGAAAAGAATAAGATCTATGTTGATGGAAAACTGTTAACCCTAGGAGGAGAAGTAGCTGGAAACTATGAGTTTGTATATAGTATGCCAGCAGATGCTTTAGAAGGAACTTATGAAATTATAGTAGAATCTCCGAATGCTTTAGAAATGAAAAAAAATACAGTTGTATATAAGAAAACTAGTGATCAAGAAGAACCTCAAGTAGAACCAGATACATCAGAGGAGAATGACAACACAAAAGAAGAAAAAAATAACGTGAACTGGGCATCCAAAGTAAAAGAAATCAAGGAGCTTACTCAAAAGGATGTAACTCAAGAGCAATTTAAAAATTCTCTTATGTCCGCTTTGGATGATCTTTCTATCATCAGTAATGCATCTATGGATATAAAAAAGGAGAAGGAATCGAACCACCTAAGGTTGAAAGATAAGGAAATTCTGGAACAGTTAAAAGCCATTGATGCAGCTCAAAAAGCATTGAAAAAATCAGAATTTGGATTGGAAAAAATGTCTTTAGAGGAATTAAAAATAGATATTACCTCATTGTCTGAGAAACCTCAAACCTCCATTCAAATTTCTAGAGAGAGTATTGGGAAGCTGCAGGAAGCACAGATGAATATCCGTATTCAAGATAAGAAAAAAGATTTACTAGTACCCGTGGAAAATATAGACATCAGAGAACAAAAGTCTAACAGCCCTATTATCATCGTTATCCAATCTCAAAAGAATTTTGGGAAAGAGGTTATAAAAGAAAAAAGCCCTTACCAAAAACAAAGATTGATTGGAGAAGGATTTCAGTGGCAAGTGGAAGGTATTGCAGAAGATTCATTGGATCAAAAAGGAGAAGTTCAATGGTCTTACAAAGATAAAAAAAATGAAGTAAAAGATCCTAATAAGTTAGGTATTTATGTTTATGATTCCCATACGGAACAATGGAAGTACGTGGGAGGCGTTTTAGATAAAGAAAATCATAACATTACATTTAAAAGCAGCAGTAATGAAATATATGCATTAATGGAATATGATCGGACTTTTAGGGATATTCAAGGACATTGGGCGAAAACAGTAATTGAAGAAATGGCATCCAAACACATTGTTCAAGGTGTCAATGAAGAAGATTTTGATCCTGATAAAAAAATTACTCGAGCAGAGTTTGTATCATTATTGGTTCGAATCTTAGGATTAGAAGAAGAAACACATACCTGTGACTTTAAAGATATAGGTGAACAAGATTGGTATGCATCCTCATTACAAGCAGCAGTAAAGGCAGGACTTGTAACTGGCTATGATGGTTATTTTAGACCTTATGATTTTATCACGAGAGAAGAAATGAGCGTGTTATTAGTCAAAGGGTATGAACATATGGTTTCAAAGGAAAAGTGGGCGTTAGAAGTAGAAAATCCTATTTTTGAAGATATGAAGGAAGTAAGTTCTTGGGCAAAACCTTATATGGAGCAGGCAGTACAACTTACATTATTGCAAGGAGTTAGCCAAGGACGTTTGGCTCCACAGGAGCAAGGAACACGAGCCCAAGCCGTAATGATGCTTAAACGAATGTTAGATAAGAATGATTAATTTATAAATGGGTAGGATATTCATTTAGTGATTAATAGAAGGCTATGCTATATAACCCTATCGATAGAATAAAATATGGTTATATAGTATAACCTTGCTTTTTTATAAAGAAGGAAAGTTACATTGAGAAACTTATAACGAAAGGTTTTATAGATTTTGTTTAAGTCTAATATGGAGGAAAGTTTTCTATTTATATCCTGAGTTACCAATATTTAATATTGCATCTTGTTTCGTTTTTTGCTAACCTAATAAGTTGAGACAGGTTAGTAAGGGATCTGATATTTTGATAGGGGAGACAGGGGAATCACAATGAGAAAAGCAGTTTTCTTTAAACGTTTATTTATTGCTTATACTTTTATAGTGCTCCTATATACTTTTATTGCTTCTAGTATATACTTTTATAATCAAAACCTTCTTACGAAACGAAATATTCAAAATCAAAATCGAATTTTTGTAGAACAAGCAGGGGATAAGATCGATACAAAGTTAAGGATTGCTTTTAATTTAAAGGAACAATTAAAAACAAATACAGATGTAATCGAGTATGCTAATCATTTAAATAAAAATTACTATAATATTTTAAAAATTCATATACAATTAAGTAATCATTTAGATGCTTTTTCCCAATTTGGTTATCGCATTAGCATTGGGAAGATGGGCGAAAACATGATGATTACTCCCCAATACACCATTCGAGTGAATGATTATTTAGAAGAACAAGGATTTACCAGTTTTGACAAGGAACAAATCGACCATTTCTTCTTAAATGAAAAGTATCGATACTTTCTTGCTTCTACTGATCAAGAAAAAAATCATAGAAATAAGGATTGTTTATTGTATGCTTCTCAAGAATCAGTAGGAAGAGAATCAAAACAGCTTCTTTTTTTCCTTTGGTTTAATAAAGATAACTTATTACCTTCTTTGCAGAACAAAGCAGAAGATTTGTTTTTTATTTTAGATGATGAAAAAATTATTTTGTCAACAGAAAATGAAAAAATGAATAAGGCAGAAAAGCAAATCATTACTCCTACTCTTTTAGAGGAAATACAAAGAAATTCAAAGGATAGGGGAGTATACTATCGACTACAAAAAGATCAGTATTATATACATGTTGTTACTTCAACGGTAGAAAAAATGCCATGGAAATATGTATATCTTACACCGAAAAATCATTTATATGAAGGTGCCGGTGTTCTAAAAATAAAAACAGCAGGGATTTACCTTTTTTTACTTCTTACGGGAATGATATTAGCTTTAGTGATTAGTAAAAAGATGTACCGACCTGTTGATGATATTGTGTCTTCTTTTGGAAAGTATACTCCAGAGAAACAAAGCTTGGGAGAAAAACCACAAGATGAATTTGCTTATATCCAAGAAAGAGTAACTCAAATCAATGAGACAAATATAAAATTAAAGGAAACTATAAAAAACAACCAAGAAACATTGAAAACAAAATTTTTACGAGAATTAATGCATGGAATTTTGTCTCGTAAACAAATAAAAGAGCAAATCTATCGATACCATTTGACTCAATTTGAAAAATCAAGTACAGTAGTTATTTTACAATATAGGATGGATCAAGAAATTGAAAAAAACGTATCGACAGAAGGATTTTTTGTTATTAAAAAACAGATTTTTTCTTGGATTGAGAAGTATTTAAAAGCAAAAGTGCAAGTAGAAATGTTTGAATTTGATTATA
>JAAYNZ010000115.1 GCA_012520595.1 Candidatus Epulonipiscium sp.
CTATCATGATTCCCTCATCCATTTAGTCTTTGTAAATATACCTTTTACTAACATTATTATATCCTTTTTATTTATTTTGTACACATTCTATAATCATATACTCTGCCGTACAAATCCACTTAAGTAGAAATATTTCTTATAAAAAACAAAGGCAGGAGCCATTACTGCCTCCTGCTTTATATAAAAATTCTGATCCCTTAACATGAAGGGACAGGATCAGAATTGTTAATAACCTTTATCTATCCTCTCTTACTTTATGATATGCAAAACAGAAAAAAATGATACAAACTCATCTACGTAAGCAATAAACTAATCGCCATTACAACCATACCTGCAATCACACCATAAATGGATAAATGATGTTCTCCATATTCTCTAGCAGCAGGAAGCAACTCATCTAAAGAAATAAAAACCATAATCCCTGCTACAGAAGCAAATAAAATACCAAAAACCATGTCATTAAAAAAAGGTGCTAATATTAAGGCCCCTATCAAAGCTCCTAAAGGTTCTGATAATCCTGATAAAAAAGAGTACATAAAAGCCTTTTTGCGATCTCCCGTAGCATAATAAATAGGAATAGAAACAGCAATTCCCTCTGGAATATTATGAATAGCAATAGCAATTGTAATAGCTACACCTAAAGTCGGATCTTTCAACGCAGCTGTAAAAGTAGCTAAACCTTCTGGAAAGTTATGGATAGCAATGGCTAAAGCTGTAAACATTCCCATTCGAAGCAAATGACTATCTTGATTTTTTTGTCCTTGATTTCCTATCTCCTCCAATTCCTCTATTTTTTCCACCTTCTGCACTTCATGAGGATTGTCCCCCGATGGAATAAATCGATCAATAAGGCCAATCAATAACATACCACTAAAAAAACTAATAACAGTTATCCAAGAACCTTTCGAAAATCCTAATGCTTCTGTTAAAGCATCTTGCGCTTTGGAAAAAATCTCAATCATAGATACATAAATCATTACTCCAGCAGAAAATCCAAGAGCAAGAGAAAGGAACTTTGTATTTGTTTTTTTTGTAAAAAAAGCCATGACGCTTCCAATCCCTGTTGAGATTCCTGCAATCACAGTTAAACCAAATGCAAACCAAAAATTCTCCATATTGTTCAACCTCCTATGTTTAAAAAAGATTTGGATTTATTCTGTTTTTCTTGTATAATAAGATATTACAATCAAAAGCCGATTGAACTTCTTCCATTGGAGGAAACCAAAAAAAGAAAGTGAGGAATAGTATGGATCGACAAGAACAATTAAAAAACGAAAAAATAAGTAAGTTGCTTTTTAAATTTTCTCTTCCTGCCATTATAGGGATGCTAGTAAATGCTCTTTATAATATCGTAGATCGAATTTTTATTGGACGAGGAGTTGATCCTTTAGCTCTTACAGGAATCGGGGTAGCCTTTCCCTTTATGACAATTTTAATGGCCTTTAGCATGCTAGTAGGAATTGGATCGACTTCTTTAATCTCCATCCGACTTGGAGAAGATAAACAAGAAGAAGCAAATCATATTTTAGGACATGCGTTTATTTTACTTATTGTTGTAACCGTTATTGTAACTACCTTAGCCCTCATTTTTTGTGATCCCCTTCTTCAACTTTTTGGAGCTAGTGAGGAAACTTTTGTCTATGCCAAGGATTATATCACTATCATTTTATGGGGTGCTTTAGGAAATACCTTAGGTTTTGGGTTAAATAATATTATTCGTGCTGAAGGAAACCCTAAAGCAGCTATGTTAACCATGTTATTAGGTGCTGTCTTAAATACCATCTTAGATCCTATCTTTATCTATGTATTTAAAATGGGAATCAAAGGAGCTGCTTATGCTACTATTATTTCTCAATTGGCAAATACTATTTATGTGTTATGGTATTTTACTAGTTCCCGCAGCCTACTTAAATTAAAAGCACAGTATATGAAATTATCCAAAAAAATTGTTCTCAATATTTTTTCCATTGGAATGGCTCCCTTTGCTGTTCAATTAGCAGCTAGTGTTGTTAACACCCTTTTTAATCGTTCTTTAAAAATCTATGGTGGTGACTTAGCTATTGGAGCTATGGGAGTCATTATGAGTGTTTCTATGATTTTTTTAATGCCCATCTTTGGAATTAATCAAGGAGTGCAACCCATTATTGGCTTTAATTATGGAGCCAAGCAGTATGATCGTGTAAAGCATGCATTAAAACTAGCCATTATTGCTGCTACCGCTTTTTCTACCCTTGGTTTTTTGGTAGTTCAATTTTTCCCTCAAGTCATTTTAAGAATTTTTACATCGAATGAAGATTTTATTGTTATCGGTATTTCAGGCATTCGTATTTTTGAAAGCATGCTTCCAGTTGTTGGTTTTCAAATTATTAGTTCCAATTATTTTCAAGCCATTGGAAGAGCCAAAACTGCTATACTATTAAGTCTCTCTCGACAAGTTTTTGTTTTAATTCCTATGATTTTAATTTTACCCATCTTTTTTCAATTACCAGGTGTTTGGCTTGCCACTCCTGTATCTGATGTTATTGCAGCCATCCTTACTGGATACGTTCTTATTCTAAACCTAAAGCATTTAGATGATACTGCAAAAATCCAAACCATTCTAGAGTAAAAGATTACTCTAGAATGGTTTATATTTATTAAATCATTCTGTAATAACGTCATAAATATACGATTTTTGAGAAGGTTTACCTGAGCCGATACAAATCGCTTCATCAAAAATAAATAAAGCCTCTTTTAATTGATCTTTTTTGTTAACGTGAAACTCGGCTATAAGCTCTCCTGCCATTACATAGTCTCCTACTCTTTTCTTCATAACAATCCCAACTGCAGGATCAACCTCCGACTTCATGGTCCTTCTACCTGCTCCTAATAACATGGAGCTCCTTCCAATTTCTTGTGCTTTCATGGATTGAATATAACCTGTATCTTTTGCAAATACAGGAATAACATCTTTAGCTTGAGGTAATAAGGACAAGTCTTCCACTACTTTATCATTGCCGCCTTGGGCATAAATAAGCTCCGCCAATTTTTGCAATCCCTTCCTATTACTAATGTTTTGGGCAAGCTGTGCTTTACCTTCCTCTATATTATTTACATATCCACCTACATATAACATGTAACTTCCCAAAACTAAAGATACTTCTTTTATGGGCCCCTCTACTTTTCCACAAAGAACTTGAATAGCCTCTTCTACTTCCAATGCATTTCCAATAGCCATACCAAGGGGTTCATTCATATCTGTTACCAGTGCAACCGTCTTTCGTCCAACCCGATTCCCTATATTCACCATCTCTTTGGCTAGTTGAATGGCCTTATCTGTCGTTTCCATAAAAGCTCCGCTACCTACTTTAACATCTAATACAATTCCTTCTGCCCCTGCTGCAATTTTTTTACTCATAATACTGCTAGCAATCAATGACAATTGCTCTACTGTTCCTGTTACATCTCGTAAAGCATATAGTTTCTTATCAGCTGGAACCATATTTTCTGTTTGTCCAATAAGGGCTAGTCCCATTTTTTGCACATTTTCAACGGCCTTGTTTATCGATAAAAAAGGATTAAAACCAGGTATGGATTGAAGTTTATCAACGGTTCCACCTGTAAAGCCTAGTCCCCTTCCTGACATCTTCATAATAGGAACTCCACAAGAAGCTACCAATGGCGCCAAAATAAGAGTCGTGGTATCTCCTACTCCTCCCGTACTATGTTTATCCACCTTCACACCTGGAATCATGTCCAAATTCATCCGGTGTCCTGACTCTACCATAGCTATTGTCAAATTAGCCGTTTCTTCTTGATCCAGGCCTCGAAAATAAATAGCCATTAATAAGGCAGATACTTGATAATCTGGAATATCTCCCTTGGTATACCCTTTGACAAAATATTCAATCTCCTGCTTAGACAAATGTTTCCCTTGGCGCTTTTTAATAATCAGATCCACCATGTTCATAATGATCCCTCCTATAATGGTTTTTGTAAAAGTTACATATTCATTTTTCATTTACGCCTTTTACCAAGTTAGGATCTCCTGCTTGATCACTTTCTATCTCTAATTCTTTAAAATCTTCTTCACAAAATGTTGTTAATTGATCAACCTGATGTCGTAACAATTGATTTTCTTCCTCCAATTGGGTTATCGTCTTTACAGCTGTCTTCATTTTAAAGGTTGATTTGATTTGTTTTACCATTCCTAATAATAGAACAATACTTCCTCCTAATATAGCAGAAAATAAAATCACCAAAGCCTGCGAAATCCTATATTCAGCAAAAAACACATTAATCTCAACAGGATTGGCATTTTGAATTGCAAAAAAAGCCACTAAAATAGCAAAGAATAATGATATAATAAAGCGAATAGCCATTCTTCACCCTCCCTAATCCTCTTATTCTTTTACGATACAGGTAACCAATGCTTTTTGTCAAGTCTTTTTCTTTTTACATATACTTGTATACATATAAAAAACCATCTTTGTAAAATTACAAAAATGGTTTAATTTGATCATCTAGCCCCGACGACTAGCACCTCCACCACCTGAACGGCCTCCTCCACCTGAAGAGCCTCCTCCGCGGCCACCACCACTGCCTAAAATTCTTAAAATCAAATAAGTAAAATAACCACCAAAAAAGATAAAATCTAAAATAAATAAAATAACAATAAGAATAGCTATTAGTAAAACAGCCAAAGGATGTCTTGCTATAAAACTTTCTAGCCCTGACTCTTTCTGAATGATTGCATAATTTTCATCTGTTATTTTTCTAATAATATCCGTATACGTATTAAAAACTGCCTTTTCTATTCCCTCTTCTGAACGAACTTTAAAAAAATTTTGTAATAGGAAATCACTTTCTAAGTCTGTTAATTCTCCTTCATGTCCATACCCTACTTCAATTCTAGCTGCCATTTCTTGTTCCCCTTGCGCCACTAAAAACAAAATACCTTTATCATTTTTACCAATCTTCCATTTATTAAATAATTCATTGGAATATTCTTCAAAAGACGCTGGAATTTCTGGCAATGATACAAAAACAACTTGAGTCTCTCCAGTATATTCATACGTATCTTTTCCTAAATAATTGATTTGATCAATGGTCGTTGAAGATAATAAATCTGCAAAATCATTAGCATAAAACTCAAAAGTAGGCTGGGGAATCTTGTAGGATTGGCCAAAAACCAAGGTAGGTAGTAAAAAAATACAACAAAATAAAAAACTAACAAATTTACATACTCTTTTTTTTGGAAAACACCCTTTTTCCATTTGAATTCACTCCTAATCAAAGGAAACTTCAGGAGCTTTTTCAGACCCAGGATCTGCTTGGATATAAGGAAACTCATCTGTAAATCCTAGCATACCAGCAATCATATTCGTAGGAAATACTTTAATTTTTCTTTTATAACTACGAGCTGCGTCATTATAATTTTTTCTTGCTACTGCTATTCTGTTTTCTGTTCCTTCCAATTGTACTCGTAACTGCTCAAAAGCTTCATTTTGTTTCAGTTCTGGATAATTTTCTACAACTGCCAATAGTCTAGAAAGTCCAGAAGATACTTCTTGGTTTGCTGCAATGACTTCTTCTCTCGTCGTAGCACCTGATAATTTAGACCGAGCATCAGCTAAAGCTGTAAAAATTTCCTGCTCTCGATTCGCTTGTTCTTTTACAGTAGCTACAATATTAGGAATCAAATCAGCTCTTCGTTGATATTGGATTTCAATATCACTCCAGCTTGCTTCTACCGCTTCTCTTTGATCTACTAATCCTCTTTGGGTCGTGATTACAAAAAAAGCAAGTACAACAATAATTGCTAAAAAAGCAAATATAAATTTATTGCTATTGCTGTTTTTATTCATATTCTTCACCTTTCCTTTCTTTTTCATGAAAAAACTGTGTTTTTTTCATGAAACTCCATTGGATTTCATATTTTATGAAAGCAACTAAGGGTATTGCAACCAACATTCCTAGCAATCCAAACAAAGAACCTAAAATAAAAATGGACATAATTACAGTAATAGGATGTAATTTTAATTTTTCTCCGACAACTTTAGGGGCAATAACATTGGCTTCTATTTGCTGTAAAATAGTAAGAACAATCAATACATATAAAGCTTTTATAGGTGTATCTCCCATCAAAGCAACCAAAACAGCTAAGACGGTAGCTATAATAGATCCTATCAAAGGAATCAAGTTAACAATTCCTGATAAAATTCCTATTACAATAGCAAATTCAATTTCTATTATCGTTAAAGCCATACTAATAAAGATACTCATCATTAAAGCAATTAAAAGCTGCCCCCGAATATATCGAGATAAAATTAAATCGATTCCTTGCCATTTCTTTGTCATGCTTTTTATTGATTCTTTAGAGAGCACAAGAGTTAAATATTCCTTTCCTTGAGCTAGTATACTATATTTATCCATTAAAAGATAAAAAGCTATGACAAAAGCCATCACTATAGTCAGAAGATAGCTGCCTATCTTCATTATAATGCCCATCATATCTGTCCCTATTTTTTGTATGACACTTTGAAACATAACCATTATTTTTTCTAATAAGAAATCTCCTTGTGATAAAATTCCAATATGTTTTAATAAACTTTCTGTATCAAACATCATGAGACTAAAGTTATTGATAAAATCTTCCATCATGGTCTCCATTGTCTTTTGTTGTCCTGCTTTCCTAATACTGTAGGAAATAAACCAACTACTTAAAAGAATACCTATAATAAGAGATAAGTAAGTAAAAGCTGTAGCCCATCCACGGTGTTCCTCTTGGGAAGCAAATAGCTTTCTTTGATAAAAACTAACAAATGGATCCAATAAATAAGCAATAACGATCCCTAGGAATAAAGGGGATAACATGCTGAAAAAAGTGGAAAATAGAACCATTAAAAATTGAAAAATAACAGTGATATGTTGAATAGCAAAAAATAAAATATACAATGTAATAGCTGTTACAATCACTTGCAAAAAAATACGTGTTTCTCTTAAACTCCATTTCCACTTCTCCATTAATTCATTCATCCTCCTAGAACCTTTCATACAATGTTATATATATTTCTGTATGTATTGTTCCACTTCTTCTAGGCGAATAAACCTTGATTGACGAAAAATCTCTTTTTCCCCCCAAAATAATAGTAACGTCGGGGCACTAAAAACCATAAATTCCCCTTGAGCCCTTGGTATTTTTTCAATATCAATATGTGCTGCAAAAATCTGAGGATATAAGGAGGCCAATTGTTGTACTTTAGGTAGTAAAGCATGACAAACTGGACATGTTTTTGAAGTAAAATAAAATAAAGATACCTTGTTCTCTTGTACTTTTAACTCGTTTTCCAATTCTTCCCATATCCGTATAACTTCCACACTCCCCCTCCTTTCTGTAGTCATTTATTTTCTCTATATTCTTGCCTGTTCTACTTACTACTACTTACGTTTTTATTGTGATTTTGTCTGTTGTAAAATAAACTGTCTCGCTAAAAAATCACATCTTTCATTCTCCACATTATCTGCATGGCCTTTCACCCAAACAAAACGAACCGCATGAAAATCTAACAAGGGCAAAAGTCTTTCCCATAAATCAACATTTAAAGCTTTCTCTTTTTTATTTCTCATCCAACTATTCTTTTTCCACTTAAACACCCAGCCTTTTTCAATTGCATCTACAACATATTTAGAATCACTATATAAAGTCACCTGACAAGGCTCTTTTAATGCTTCTAATGCTTTAATCACTGCTAATAATTCCATTCGATTATTGGTGGTTTCCACCTCGCCTCCAAATAATTCCTTTCTAAATTCATGATATAAAAGAACAATGCCATATCCTCCCGGACCTGGATTCCCAGAACAAGCACCGTCTGTATATATTGTTACATGCTTCATTTTTTCACCTCTTTTATTGTATACTATAATACCCCTTTATTTCCCTGTTTCAATATTTATAACGATACACGCCCATAGTTAAAACTATGCCAATTGCTAAGCAAGTGCATATATTCAGCGAATGCGTACTTTTGTCTCCCTATTACTTTCTGCTTTTTATTAAGAGCAAAGGTGTTGTACTATAATGTACATTCTTTAATAATCTGTCCTTCAAAATCTTTAACAATAAACGTTTTGTTTTCTAAAATTCCATAGGTATGTGGGTTTCCTTCCTTTGGCAAACTAATGGATCCTGGATTTAAAAAAGTCTTTTCTTCTACCTTTTTCCCATCTAATATATGAGTGTGTCCCTGTATAAATACATCCCCTTTACAAAGCCATTGAACTTTTTCTATTTCATATAAATGTCCATGGGTAGCAAAAATCCGAATATCTTCATGAAAAATTACTGTGTAATCAGATAACATAGGAAATTCCAACATCATTTGATCCACTTCCGAATCACAATTTCCTCGTACAGCAATGATTTTATGTTTATACTGATTAAGGCTCTGTGCTACTTTAGGTGGATCATAGGCCTCTGGTAAAGGATTTCTAGGGCCATGATAAAGCACATCCCCTAACAAAACAATAATTTCTGCTTTTTCTTCTTCAAATTTTTTTAAAGCCCTATTCACCCAAGTGCTGGATCCATGTAAATCAGATATAAAAAATAATTTCATAAAAAACCTCCTTATTCTCCTATAAATTGATTATGAAGAGGATCATAAGAATAGCCAACTTGCTCAAGCCGATTCTCTATTTCTTTTTGTGATAGCCCCATATCTTCACAAAGCATTTCTAAGGTATCAAACTGATTTCTCAATTTCGTATTGACCCAACTTAAAGTAATATATGGATCCATTGTAAGTAATTTTTCTGCTTCCACTTTGTTTTCCCCCTTTTAAATGTAATATCAATTTATTAATTCTTTTTTATTTTTTTTCAACAATAGTCCATCCAGTCCAACCATAGAGCACAGTTAAAATAGGACATAAAATGCAAAAAAAAGCAAATGGAGCATACTGTATTGTAGGTACACCAAGAACATTTGTAAGAAATATTCCGCACACTCCCCAAGGAACTAAAGGATTTACAACAGTCCCTGCATCTTCTAATACCCTTGATAAATGTTTACCTTCTAAACCTAACTTTTCAAACTGAGATTGATACATTTCTCCTGTTATTAAAATAGATAAATACTGTTCTCCTGTCAAAAAGTTAACCATAATACCTGTTAATGCTGTAACAGTAATCAAAGAACCTACATTTGTTAATATTTTTTCCATTTGTATCAAAAATCTCGGAATAATTCCAAGTGTAAATAAAAGTCCACCCATACTAAGAGCTAACAAAACCAACGACACAGTAAACATCATGCTTTCAATGCCTCCTCTTGTTAGCAAAACATCGATGGTTGCATTCCCTGTTTGAGATACATATCCACTATAAAGGACATTGAATAAACGGGAAACCCCTTGCCCTTTAAAATGAAAAAAGGAAAGAATAATTCCTGCGATAGAACTTATTGCTAGAGTAAGCAATGCAGGTATTTTTTTAATGGATAAAATAACCATAACTAAAAGGGGAATAAAGCTATACCAATAAATCATTTCTGTATCTGATAATGCCTTATTAAAATCATAAAGTTGTTGCATATTTAACTGTTGTCCTGTTGGAGATAAAAAAGCAAACAAAATCATCGTTATTAAAAGAGCTGGAATTGTAGTCCACCCCATATTTTTAATATGTTCAAACAAATCAATTCGAGCAATAGATGCTGCTAAATTTGTTGTATCCGATAAAGGTGACATTTTATCACCAAAAAAAGCTCCCGAAATAACTGCACCTGCCGTTAGCGGCAAAGAAAAATCAAGGGCTGTACTAATCCCTATGAAAGCTGTTCCTATGGTTGCTGCCGTAGTTAAAGAACTGCCAAGGCCAAGTCCTACTAAAGCAGATACTAAAAAGACAACGGCAAAATAAAAATGAGGGGTAACCATCGTAAGACCTACCTGCATTAGAGCAGGAATGGTTCCACTGATAATCCAACTACTAACCAAAATTCCAATAAAGAAAAAAAGAAAAACAGACCCAATAGCAGCTTTGGCTCCCTCTCCCATTCCATATTCTAATTCTTTAAAAGTAAGATCTTTACTTAAACCATAAAGAATTAAAATTAAAATAGAAGCAACAATTGGAATATGAGGTACTGACTCAAAATAAATAATTGAAATACCAATAATAAATAAAATTGTGATTGTTAACAAAATCGCCTCTTTTAAAGAAGGCAAAAATTTAGGCTGAATACGAAACATATGAAACCTCCATTATTAATTTGTTTTTTATTTGATCTAAAATATTGACATATGTTCTTATTTTAAGTTATAATAAATATATAGTCAGAATATTATCATTAATCCTAATTTATAAAAAAGATTGCCTAACTGAGTTATAAAACTCTAAGAAGGAGGTATCTTTATGGAAGTTAAAAAAATATTAATTCCTGTTGATGGATCCAAAGAAAGTTTTAAAGCTTTACAAGTGGCTAAAAACATAGTTGAGCAATTTCAATGCCAAGTTATTTTTCTTAATGTCATTGAAATTAATACGATTTTTACTCATGATATGTTACGCCTCTTAAAAGAACAAGGGCAAAAAGTCTTAAAAGAAGCAAGAGAGTTTGTAAATCCTTCAGTTTTTGAAGAAGAATGTGTTTTTGGTTACCCAGCTGACGAAATTGTAAAAAGAGCCCAAGATATGGATGTGGATCTAATTGTTATTGCTAAAAAAGGTCTTACTGGGTTAGATAAATATCTAATGGGTTCTGTTGCTAGCAAAGTAGTAAAACATTCTAAAAAAACTGTTCTGGTTATTCCTTAAAATCATTAACTATTAAAAAGAACATCTTACTCTTAAAGATGTTCTTTTTAATATAGTTTTTCAAATTTCAAATTCTTTGATAACCATCATTAAAATCCTACATCTTCTCCT
Source organism: Candidatus Epulonipiscium sp. (assembly GCA_012520595.1). GTDB lineage: Bacteria > Bacillota > Clostridia > Lachnospirales > JAAYNZ01 > JAAYNZ01. The sequence goes on from JAAYNZ010000115.1 coordinate 10,912, forward strand.
ACTAGAATGACTGTAAATCGTCCTTCAAACTTTCCACCCTGTTGTACAATGGAAATATAATTACACATTCTTTCTTCCACCATACAATCTACACATTCTCCTGTTGGTACACAAGGCGCATTGTTATGATTTTTTAATCTTTTACAATTCATGGGAGCTATTTCTGTTAATCGATCCAATGCTTGGTCTAAATTTTTTACAATTTTATTGTATCCTGCCACAACAATAACATGTTTGGGCCCAAAGATCATGCTAGCTGCTCGATTCCCTGAAGAATCAATATTAACTAATTTCCCGTCTTCTGTAATAGCATTGGTACTTGTCAAAAAATAATCTGCTAATAATCCTTGTCGATAAACTTCTACTTCTTCAGGAAATGTAAGTCCAGGTGCAAAACGATCAAAAAATTTGTAATTTCCATTTCTGATTTCGTTAATCATATCCATTTCTCGTAATGTAACAGATCCTCCCATGGCTACAGTGGATCCCTCTTCAATAGTATCCAATACTATTTTTTTCGCTTGTTCTAAAGTATCTACATAAACAGCATTGTATTTTCTTTTATTTAGTACGTCTACTACTCTTTTGGCTTTTTTTACATAATACATTCTTTTAATTTCATTCATCTAAATGTCCTCCATTATTCTAGCTTTTATACAATGTTTTTTATTATTTCCTACTACTAATCTCCTAACATTATTTTTGTTAATTCCAATGGTTCTATATACCTACCATCTTTGTAAGCTCGCATATTTCCACCAGAAATTTCATCAATTAAAGCAATTTGTTTTTCCTCACCGATTCTTCCAAACTCAAGCTTTATATCATATAATTCAATTCCTTTTTTCTCTAATTCTTCTTTAACAATATTTCCAATTTGTTTAGTGAGCTGCTTTAATATCTTATATTCATCTTTAGTCAGAATCCCTAACATAGCAAGAGCATCCTCTGTAATAGGAGGGTCTTGTCTTAGATCATCCTTAAGAGTAACTTCTACAAAAGCATCTAAAGGCTGTCCCTCTTTCGCATACATACCATAACGTCGTATAAAACTTCCCACAGCTCGATACCGACATATCACCTCAAGACCATTGCCAAACGCAGTTGCTGGTTTAACTGTCATCGTTAATTCTTCAATGTTAGCATCAACATAATGAGTAGGAATACCTTGTCCTTTTAATATTTCAAAAAAATATTTTGTCAATCGCAATCCTGCTTTTCCTGCTCCCTCAACAGTTAAACCAACTGTATTTGCTCCCGGATCAAATACACCATTTTCACCAGTTACATCATCTTTAAACGAAAGCAAATAATTTCCATCTTCTAAATCAAATACATCTTTTGTTTTACCCTTATACATTAGTTTCATAACATTCATCCTTCCTAGGTGTAAAGATAAAAAATATGCAAACAATAAATAAATTATAGCACAATTTTCTATTGATTTTGTAGCTATTTTTTTGATCCTTGGCTACTTTTCATCTTTTCAATCTCTTTTTCTGTATATACCTGTATCCCATTTTGACTTAACAACTCTGTTGTTATCCCGTTTCCTTCTTTTAACTTTCCTGAAAACGTTCCATCATAGATAAAACCATAACCACACGAAGGACTTTTTGACTGTAAAATTGCTTTTTTAGCTCCAATGGTTTGGGCTATCACTAGGGTTTTTTTAGCTCCCTTTATAAATTCTTTTGTAACATCTTGTCCGTCCTTGTTTATGACCTTTTTCTTACCCTCTTTATCAATGATTTCACAACAAGCTCTAGGTATGGGTAATCCACCTAATTGTTCTGGGCAGACAGCAATGGCTTTTCCCTGTTCTACTAATTTTCGCACCCACTCATTAACTGTATTACTTCCATTATATCTACAGTTTACTCCAGCCAAACAAGCACTTACTAAATACATTGTTACACCTCACTTTTATAAACCAACGCCATCCTCCTTTTAAAGCTGAATTTCTAAAAGAATTGGGCAATGATCACTTCCCATAATATGAGAATGAATTTGCGAATCCTGTAGCATTCTTTTTAATCTTTCGGATACAATAAAATAATCAATTCTCCATCCAATATTTCTTTCTCTGGATTTTCTCATGTAAGACCACCATGTATATGCCTCTTCTTGATCCGGATAAAAATACCGAAAGGTATCAATAAATCCTGCGTTGAGTAATTGGCCCATTTTTTCTCGTTCTTCATCAGTAAATCCTGCGTTTTTCCTATTGGTCTTTGGATTTTTTAAATCAATTTCTTGATGTGCTACATTAAGATCTCCACATAAAATAACAGGTTTGATGGAATCTAATATTTGTATATACTCCCTAAAATGATCTTCCCAAATCATTCGATAATCAAGTCTCGTTAATTCTCTTTGAGTATTTGGCGTATACACATTAATTAAATAAAATTCTTTAAACTCTAAAGTAATTACCCTTCCTTCTTGATCATGTTCTTCTATACCTATTCCATATGTCACTGTTAAAGGCTTGGCTTTCGTAAAGATGGCCGTACCCGAATAGCCTTTTTTTACTGCATAATTCCAGTACTGATGATATCCCTCTAAGTCTAAATGAATCTGGCCTTCTTGTAATTTTGTTTCTTGAATGCAGAAAATATCTGCATTAACAGTTTGAAAATATTCTAAAAATCCTTTTCCTATACAAGCTCGAATCCCATTCACATTCCATGAAACAAGTTTCACTGTCATCCCCCTATTTTTTATGGTTTTCGTAATATTATTTATTAATTGAGATAAAATAGTAAAAGTAAAAATTTTTTATTGAATTACCTTTTTCTATCTTCTTTTGTTTATTTCGCTAAGAAAAAATTGAATAATGTTAAAGGAGCTTGAATATTCTTATGACAAAAAAAGTATTGATTAAAAACATTGTTCTTATAAGTGTACTCATTTATTTTATATTTTTAAGCATCGATATTATAACAAAAAACACAGCCAGTATCCACTCTTCCTATTTAAAATATACAGCCATATGTCTCTGTTTTACCTTAACTTTATTGATCAACCATCACGGATATAATAACAAGGATACCTTACTCTTACAAATGGCTTTCTTTTTTACCCTCATTGCTGATTTTTTTCTTGTTATTCTTAACTGGCCCACACCTGGAGTTTTCACCTTTATCTTCGTCCAATCCATGCATAAACTAAGACATCTGGTTAAATATAGACTATCTAAAAAAAATATATTCATTTTTCTAGTGATAAATTTGATTTTATTGCTCTTTTTTCCTCTACTCCCCCATGGTACCATCCCTTTTCATTTATACCTAATCAGTGTCTTTTACGGAAGTCTACTCTCCATCAATCTAATTGATTCGATAAAAACATTGAATGAAAAAGCAAATTCAAAAGAAAACTCTCTATTTATAGCCTTAGGAATGTTTTTATTTTTCATGTGTGATATCAATGTAGCTCTATTTAATATTATCGATAACAATATAACTGGCTTTTTTATTTGGCTGTTTTATTTCCCTTCACAACTTTTTCTTTCCCTTAGCGGATATGATATTACCTATTTAAAAAACATATTAAGATGATGACTTTATGACCCTATTTTCTCAAAGACTGATTGGTATAATGAAAGATCTAGAGGCTGGTTATTTGAAAACAGATCAGGGTTTATTTCTAACATAGCACTAAGAAGATTTGTCAGAGGTCGTGTTTTGCAAATTCGCACCAGTGCATTTCCAAAATATCCTTTGTACATCACATTGGTTTTTTCACAAATTTCATCTACTTTCCAAAAATATTCAGACCAAGATTCTCCACAGTGTCTTCTCGAAGGAACAGATATCTCCGTACCATCAGACAATACAACATAAAGCTGTTCGTGATCATCTGTTAATCGACCCGGTATATTCATCCACTCTTCAATTCCATGAATAAATGTATTTCTCCTTAAATCTACACCCAAAAGCATAATATCTGCATTTCGATCCAACAATTTTCCCCAAGGTGAATTTCTAGCACAAGGGGTATCATGCTGTTCATTTCCCTCTACAAATTCTTCTGCATCTTTTCCTAAAGCAGCTACTGAATGAGTAGGATGAAGGGAGCGAATGACTCTTTCTCTTTTCCTAAATAGTTCGGGTAGAATACCTACACATACAGAAGAATGATCTACATAAAACTTAGGATTTTGTCCATTTATATAAGACCATGTGTGAGTTGGTAAAACAAGCAAACCCTCTTTCATATACTCAGATAATGCATCCAAAACCGTATCAGCTCCTCCTTCTACTTCTCCGATGCTTTTCATTGAAGAATGAACCAATAACGTTCCTTTAGGATCAATCCCTAATACTTCTAGATGATTTAAAAGTTCTACTTTTGTATAGGCCATTTACTGACGCCTCCTCCTTTTATTTTTCTATCCCCTATCCCTAGATAATATACTAATATAATACAAATTACTACTAATAACAACTTTTTTTGATTACTGACTGTTTTATCTATAGAATCCAATCTCATAATCTAAATCTCTCAATAGACATATCCATTGGCTCACGCTCTGATTGTCTCTCGTGTTGCTTCGAATGTAAAAACGGGAGAGTAATATACAAGCTTACTGGAATTTTAGATTTTCAATGTGGATCTATATGTTCTTCCACAGAAAATTGAATATTGACATAGGTATATTTACATGATATTATTATTTATTTGATATTTTTAAAAATCTATGTTATAATCAAATTAATCATCATAATAAGGATGGAGGTGTAGATTTGTTCAAGATTGGTGATAAAATTGTTTACCCTATGCAAGGAACAGGGATTATCAAAGGTATTGAAGAAAAAGAATTTCTCGGTGAAAAACGACACTACTATATCATAAAAATGCTAACAAACAACATGAAAGTTATGATTCCTGTTAATAAGATGTCTGATTCTAATGTCCGTTTAATTAGTGACGCAACAACATTAGAAAAAGTCTTACTTAAATTTCATAATAAACGATCTAAACCTAATGAAACATTAACATCCAAACAAAGACAACAAATCAATATGCAAAAAATTAAATCAGGTTCATTACAAGAAACAGCTGAAGTTGTTCTTGATTTAACTCACTTAAATAAGAAAAAACCTTTGAACTCTAGCGAGAAACAAATGTTAACAACAGCACAAAGGTTTTTAATTGACGAGATCAGTTTAATTAAAAAAATAACTGTCGACGAAGCTGAAGACTTACTATACTCTAGCATTTTATAACTTCTTTCTACTCTTTTATTTATTCCTATAAACAATGCATATATTCTTCTGCTCTGTTCCCTTCTACCGTATATGATTGTCCTTTAGTACAAAAAATTGAATTGGAGGTATAATGTGCATCTGCATTCTTATTATACCTTGTCTTTTCAATCACTTCGTGTGAATTATGACAAATATCATATCCATCAAAAATTACATTCATGCTTCCTTTACCTTTAGTAATCGCCACAAACTCCATGGAATAGTCCATAAATGTAGCAACAGGACCTCTTCCTATAATGATCGCTTTTTTTCTTGTGGTTTCTGGAGGATTAAAGGATCCATGTAATTTTTGTATATCTGATAAAATCCTTCCCATTTGATCCAACTCTACCTCAAATTTAAAACGATAATAAGGTTCTAACAATACGGTTTCTGACTTTTCTAACCCTTGTCGCAAGGCACGATAAGTAGCTTCTCGAAAATCACCCCCGCTAGTATGTTTATAATGAGAACGCCCTGTCAACAACGTAATTTTTAAATCTGTTATAGGAGAACCTGTTAGTATTCCATTATGAGCCCTTTCATAAATATATGAGCGAATCAAATTTTGATATCCGATAGATAAGTCATTGACATGGCAGTGGTTTTCAAAGATAATTCCACTGTTTCTTTCAGTTGGTTCTAACATAAGATGAACCTCTGCATAATGTCCTAAAGGTTCAAAATGACCGTAACCAATAGCTGATGTATGAATGGTTTCCATATACAAAATTTCACAAGATCCAAAGTGAATTTCAAATTCAAATCTTTCAGCCACTACTTTTTTAAGTACTTCTAATTGAATTATACCTGTTACGTGAATCTGTATTTCTTTTAAAACTTCATCCCATAAGACATTCAAGGTTGGATCTTCTGCCTCTAATGTTTTAAAGCAATATAAAACATCCTTGGGATTTAAGGTGCTATCAAATAACACCTTTGATTTTAATGTTGCTACCATATGATAAGACGACTTTGCTTTTAACATACCAACTCCATCACCAACTTTTGCTTTCGTTAACCCAGTGACTGCAAAAAGCTGTCCTGCTGAAACTTCATCTACAACCTGAAATTGATTCCCATTATATTTCCTGATTTGAGTGACTTTTTCAAAATCTTGCTTGTCTCCATCACCATAACCTATTTCATCTCTTACTTTTAAGATCCCCTGCAAAGCTTTTATATAAGTAATCCTAGTGCCTTGTTCATCATGGCGTATTTTATAAACACGACCACTGAATTCTCCTTGGCTTATATAATCTGTATAGGTCCAATTATGAAATATTTCTAAAAAATATTGAATTCCTTCATCTCTTAAAGCTGATCCTGCAAAACATGGAAATAGCTTTTGTTGCTTGATCATCTCTGTCATCGTATTAAACCATCGATTTTTATCGTATCCCTCTTCAATATAAGCTTCTAGCAGATCATCGTCTCGTTCCGCAACAAACTCTACAAGTTCACGACTCATTTCTTCTTTATCTATATTTCCAGTAATCAAACAAGCATCTTGTGTAATATTTAAATGTATTTCCTCCATTACTCCTTGAATATCTGCCCCCACTCGATCCATTTTATTAACAAAGAAAAAAGTAGGAACTTGATATCTTCTTAACAAACGCCATACTGTTTCTGTATGCCCTTGTATCCCTTCTACTCCGCTAATAATGATAAGTGCATAATCCATAACTTGAATAGCTCTTTCCATTTCAGGTGAAAAGTCCATATGTCCTGGCGTATCTATAATATAATAAGTAGAATTTTTATATAAAAAAGTACCTTGATCTGAAAATATAGTAATTCCTCGATCCTTTTCTATCTTATTATAATCTAAAAAAGTATCTTTATGGTCAACTCTTCCTCTTTCTTTTATTCCTTTTCCATGATACAAAAGTTGTTCTGCAAAGGTAGTTTTACCTGCATCCACATGAGCTAGTATTCCTATTGTCTTTCGCATTACAAACACCTCTATTATTTGGTTTGACTTAACAATCGAAGATCTTTTACTTCTTTCTCTGTTAGATTCCTCCATTCACCTGCTTTTAACCCTTTTAATGTAATATTCATAATACGAATTCGTTTTAATTTTATTACTTTATAATGAAAATGTGCACACATTCTTCTTATTTGTCGATTTAATCCTTGAGACAGCGTAATTTTAAAAGTTCGATCATTCATTTTAGAAACTTTACAAGGTTTTGTAATGGTGTGTGATTTTTTTACAGGGTTAAAAATCTTTACTCCTTTTGTCATGCCACTTAAAAATTCTGGAGTAATTTTTTTATTTACTGTTACAATATACTCCTTTTCATGATGATTTTCTTCTCTTAAAATTTCATTCACAATACTTCCATCATTGGTAAGAAGGATCAACCCCTCTGAATCTTTGTCTAATCGACCAATCGGAAAAATTCGTTCCGAATGATTGATAAAATCAATAATGTTTCCTTTTATGTGCCGTTCTGTTGTACAAGTAATTCCTACAGGTTTATTTAAGGCAATGTAAATATCATTTTTCTTTCTTTCCACTACTTTTCCATTGACTTCCACAATATCTTCCGACTCTACTATATATCCTAAGGGCGCTATGTTTCCATTGACTTTTACTTTTCCTTGGACAATCAATTCATCTGCTTGCCTTCTCGAACAAAGTCCTGTTGAACTAATAAAGTTATTAAGCCGCATATCTATCTCCTTATCTATGCTCTACTCTGTTTTTGTTTCTAAGATATTTTCCATACTATTCTTTCATCTTTTTTATATCTTACTACACAAAATATTCATTTTTTTAGGCTGAAAACAAAAAACTCCCTAACCTAAGAAAATATTCTTAAAAGAGAGTTTCATGTGCTCATAGAACAAAATAGTGGTATACTATACCTTGGTGATGCAATATGTGTTATATTTATATTCTAGAATGTTCTGATCATACTTTATATACTGGTTGGACAAAAGATCTTGAAAAACGATTAAAAACCCATCAAAAAGGAAAAGGAGCAAAATATACAAGAGCTCGCCTTCCTGTAAAATTAGTCTATTTTGAAAAGCACAAAGATCAAATTTCTGCCCAAAAAAGAGAATATGAAATAAAACAAATGACCAGAAAAGAAAAATTAAAACTCATATGCTCTCTGTAAGAACATCCTATATTAATAACTTGATTTAATGCTAATCATAATTTCAATTTCTACAGCCACATCATTAGGTAAGGCTGCTACTCCTACAGCAGATCTTGCATGTTTACCTGTCTCTCCAAAAAGATCGATCAATAAAGTAGAAGCTCCTTCAATCACTGCAGGTTGATGGATAAAATCAGGTGATGAGTTTACAAATCCTGTCACTTTGATGACTTTTTCTACTTTATTCAAATCACCTAAAACATTGTGTACAGCTGCCAAACAATTTAATATACAAATTTTAGCTGCTTCTTTTGCCTCCTCCACTGTTAAATCTTTTCCTACCTTGCCCCTATATTTTAGTTCTTGATTCACTATAGGAAGCTGACCAGACGTAAATACTATATTTTGATATACAGTTGCAGGTTCATAAGAAGCCAAAGGTTTTGGTAATACAGGCAATTTTAAACCTAATTCTTCCAATCGCTTATAAATATCCATCTTCTCTCTCCTCTTCTAGATTGTATGATTGATAACCTTAACTCTTTTTATCTATCTTTTTTCAACGGTTCAAAAAAATCACAACCAATTCTGGGCGATTAAAAACTCTCAAATTAATGGTATAATTTCCAAGTCCCCTTCCCACAATCATCGTTGAATTTTTTAACTGATATTTTCCCGCATCATATTCTGGAAAATAATCACGTTCTGGGGATAAAACCCCACCTATAAAAGGTAAACGAATAATTCCCCCATGCATATGCCCTGAAAAAACCAAATCAGCTCCCCATTCAACATAAGATGAATAATATAAAGGTGTGTGAACTAACAACATATTAAAATCATTATCATCAATATCTCCTAAATATTTTTCAAGATATCTTTGGCTGAATTCTACTTCCATTGGAGTGCCTGCTTCACTATAATACATCAATGGAATCTCTAAACCATAAATCATAATTTGCTCATCATTCTTCTTTATGATTGCTTTTTCATCCTCTAATACAATAACTCCTAACTCTCGTAGCTTATTAATATATTCCTTATACCAATTAGAATTTATTCTATTTGCTGTTATTCTAGCTATTTGCTCATGATTTCCTAAAATATAATATAAAGTATATTTCTGTGTAAGTTGTGCTGCCAGATTTAAAAATATTTCACCTTTATCATTTCGTGAATTTAACATATCCCCTGTTGCTACAATGATATCTGGATTTATTTTATTTATTTTTTTAAGAAGCCTTTTGTTATTTTCCCCAAAGTTTTTGCTATGTAGATCCGTTAATTGAAGAACCTTAAATCCTGCAAAAGAATGGGGTAATTTTGATGAATGAATGGAATATCTTGAAACTTGTATCCAATTACTCTGTACATATAAAAAAAACATGATTAACAAAATTCCTACTATTACCATATCAAAAAATTTTTGCATTCGTCTCTCCTTACATAAAAATAAATACGTTCTTATTGTATATGGAAAGTTATACTTTTTCAATGCTTATCAAAGAATTTTAACTTTCATCCTGCTTATTTTTTATATTTCATCTCTTTTTATTTTAATATTACAATCTCCTCTTGTCAAAAATATTTTGTCGAAATAGGTTGTAAAAGAATATCGACTGTGCTATATTAGGATTGTTAAAAAAAGAATATTCCCCATATAATCTCTGTAATAGGGTCAGAGAGTTTCTACAGGATAACCGGAAATTATCCTACTATGGTGAGAAAGTGCACAAAATAATAATATACAGAAGTATATTATTATTTTGCATGGCTAGGTTTATTAGCTGATAATCTCACATAGATTATCAGCTTTTTTATTCCCATGTAAGTACACTTATTAGCTAATAGCAATATGGGGTAAACAGAAAGGATGAACGAAATATGGACATTATGAAAGATTTATTGGCAGCACTTGGAGTTATTCTAAATGGACTTCCCCAAGGGTTATTAGCATTATCTTTCGGTTTTGCCTCTGTTCCTACTGCCTTAGCTTTTCTAACAGGTGCTGTAGGAAATGCAATTACGGGTTCCGTGGCTCCTATTTCATTTCAAGCGGAAACCATTACCGTTGCTGGTACAATGGGTAAAAACATGAGAGAACGCCTCTCCATGATTTTTATTGGAGCTGGCATTATGACAGTTATTGGAATTTTTGGTCTTTTGGAGCAAATTGTAAACTTTATTGGCCCTGTTATTACCAATGGAATGATGGCCGGTGTAGGCATTATGCTTGCTAGGGTGTCCTTGGATATGGCTAAAAAAAATAAAATAGTGGGCTTTATCTCTATGCTCGTTGGATTTGTTGTATATATAGTAACCAATGACTTAGTATATACTATTGTCTTATCCGTAGTTATTTCCAGTGTATCATCTATTATACTAAAAAAAGATACTGCTCATGTAGAAATTCCTAGAGAAAAGTTTGTACTTCAAAAGATCACATTTAATCTGGATATTTTACGTGGTGCTCTAGCTATGGTCTGTTTAAACATAGGTGCTAATATTGCCTTCGGAAATATTACAGGTTCTATGGCAAATACAGCTGTAAACATTGATCATCTTACTGTTATCAGTAGTATAGCTGATATGGGTTCCTCTCTTTTTGGAGGTGCTCCTGTTGAATCTATCATTTCAGCTACTGGAAGTGCTCCTCATCCTGTACTTTCTGGGATTCTTATGATGGTTGCAATGGCCATTATTTTATTAAGTGGCCTCCTTCCTAAAATGGGTAAATACATCCCTAGTGAATCCATTGCTGGATTTTTATTTGTCTTAGGAGCCATCGTAACAGTACCTATCAACGCTGCTGCCGCTTTAGAAGGCGCTTCCCTTGTTGGAGGTGTAACCATGGCAGTTACTGCTATTACAGATCCTTTTTTGGGTATGCTTGCTGGTCTTGCGATGAAATTTTTTGTAGGAATTTAATGGAATACAATGATGGAGGAATGAAAATGAATGATTTTTACACATTAACAGTCGCTAATGTTAAAAGAGAACTACCTATTATTCAAATTAATGATGATCTAGCTATTGCTAGCTTTGTTATCTTAGGAGATACAGAAATGGTTTGTGCCGCAGCAAAAGAATTGGCCAAAAAAATTCCCGAAGTAGATATTTTAATTACAGCAGAAGCCAAAGGGATCCCTCTCGTATTCGAAATCTCTCGAATACGAGGACATCAAAAATACATTGTTGCTCGAAAAAGTATAAAAGCCTATATGGATGAACCCTTGATCAATGAAGTAGAGTCCATTACTACGCAGAAAAAACAATTTCTCTGCTTAGATAGTACGGACGTAGAAAAAATTCAAGGTAAACGTGTGGCTATTATTGATGATGTTATTAGTACTGGTGACTCCATTCGTGCCGTAGATGAATTAGTAACGAAAGCTGGAGGTAGGGTCATTGCAAAAGCTGCTATTTTAGCAGAAGGGGATGCTGCAAATCGTGATGATATTATTTTTCTTGAAAAGCTACCCTTATTCCCTTTTCAAAAATAATCTTGAATGAAAATAGATACAAAAGTATTCACAAGGTATTTGGCTTATATGGTATAATGATCTAGGGTGATCCTATGAAAATAATAGTAGATGCTGATGGCTGCCCTGTTGTTGAGTTAGCCATCTCAATTGCAAAGGAACATAGCTTAGACATTGTCATCGTAAAAAATTATTGTCATGAAATTATAGATGATTATGCAACTATTATAACCGTTGATCTTTCTCGTGACCGTGCTGACTTTTATATTGTTAATAACATTGAAAAAGGAGATGTTGTAATTACACAAGATTATGGTTTAGCTGCTATGGTTCTAGCTAAAGAAGGTCTTTGCATAAATCAAAATGGTCTTATCATCTCTTCCAATAATATTGACATCTTGTTAGGTCGCAGGCATTTAAATCAAGAGTTACGCAGAAAATATCAAAAATCCTTTTCAAAATTTAAAAAGAGAAAAAAAGAAACAGACAAAGAGTTTGAAAACAGTTTGCGTTCTCTTCTTGCATCTCAAAGTATATAATACTCAACTTATCTTTAATCATCTATTTTTAATTTTTATGTTTTATTTATAGGATAAAAAAGAACACCTTAAAAAATGAAAAGGTGTTCTTTCTCTCAAATTTAATCCTATAATTTTATAATTCCTGTTGAATATAAAAAGATCAATCCAATGGCAATGGGTGCAATAAATTTTATAATAAAGTTGTAAATTTTATAACCTTTCATGGGATGTGCTCCATCATTGGTTAATTCTTGAAAAGCATTTTGACTTCCCCAAACCCAACCTACAAAAATACAGGTTAAACAACCACCTATCGTTAAAAATGCGTAAGAAGCCATGAAATCCATAAAATCAAAAATATTTTTACCAAAAAGTTGAACTTCACTCCATACGCCAAAGGACAGAGTACTCGGTATGGATAGAATAAAAACTCCAAGGGCTAATAAAGCAGTGGCTTTTTTACGATTTATTTTAAATTCTTCTGTTACAAAAGATACAGAAACTTCTAACAAAGATATCGTAGATGTAATCGAAGCAATTCCTACTAATAAGAAAAATAGAGTTTCAAACACAGCTCCTAAAGGCATTGCTTGAAATACAGCTGGTAATGTAATAAAGATTAGAGAAGGACCTGATTGGGGTTCAAATCCATAAGCGAATACAGCAGGAAAAATAACCATACCTGACATTAATGCCATTAGTGTATCAGCCGTAATAATCTGTAAAGATAAGGAAACTAAATTTTCTTCACGATTAATATAGCTACCATAGGTAATAATGATTCCCATTCCTAAGCTTAAAGAATAAAAAGCATGTCCTAAGGCTTCTAATAAAGATTTTGTCGTTAATTGAGAAAAATCAGATTTAAACAAAAATTTCAAACCTTCTTTTGCACCATCTAAAGTTAAGGAACGAATCATTAAGGCCACCAAAGTAAAAAATAAAATTGGCATTAAAACTTTACTATATTTTTCGATTCCATTTTTAATACCTGAAATAACAATAAAGGCTGTAAGACCTATAACAATTGCATTCCAAAACAATGCACTCGAAGCATTACTTGATAAGCTAACAAAATAAGATTCTAGTTGATCTGGAACTACTTTTATCAGTTTTCCTGTAAAACTTTGTTGTAAATAAGTAAACACCCAACCTGCTATAATGGAATAAAAAGAAAGAATAATAAATGAGGTCACTACTGCCAAAATTCCTGTATACTTCCACTTACTATTCGGTCGTAACACTTTGTAAGCACCAACAGAGTTAGATCTCGTATGCCTACCAAGTACTAATTCAGAAATCATAAGAGGTGTACCCATTACTATAACAAAGATAATGTATACAAAAATAAAGGCTGCCCCTCCATTTTTACCTGCTATATAGGGAAAACGCCATATATTTCCTAATCCTATAGCAGAACCTGCTGCTGCTGCCAATACACCAAACTTTGAACCAAAATTTTCTCTTTTCATACTTCCTGTCTCCTTTGTCAAACTTCAATTATGTAATTTATAAGAAATAATATTAACATGATTATACCATGACTTTCAATTTAGGCAAGTGCTTATTTAAAGTTTTAAACTATTGAAGTATAAAAAACTACTGGTACGATTCCTTACCAGTAGTTTTTTTACATTATAAACACAAAATTTTTTATGAAAATAAAGTTCTATACTAGGTTTTTGCTTGTAAATTGACTATTATAAAGATCAGCATAAAAACCTTTTTGAGCCATTAACTCATCATGATTTCCTTTTTCAATAATACTGCCATCATTCATTACAAGTATCAAATCCGCCTCTCGAATGGTAGAAAGTCGGTGGGCAATAACAAAACTGGTTCTCCCTTTCATTAATGCTGTCATGGCTTTTTGTATCTGTGCTTCTGTTCTTGTATCAACGCTACTAGTAGCTTCATCTAAGATCAATATGCTAGGCTCTGCAAGTATTGCCCTTGCAATAGTAAGAAGCTGTTTTTGTCCTTGTGAAATGTTCGAGGCCTCTTCATTTAGTATGGTATCATATCCTTCGGGAAGTGTCCGTATGAAGTGATCTGCATGAGCCGCTCTTGCTGCCTGAATAATTTCTTCCTCTGTAGCTCCCTCTCGTCCATAAGCAATATTATCCCGAATGGTACCATTGAATAACCATGTATCTTGAAGTACCATTCCAAACATGCTACGCAAATCGCTACGGGCCATATCCCGAATATCTATCCCATCAATTTCTATTTTTCCATCATTGATCTCATAAAAACGCATTAACAAATTAACAAGTGTTGTTTTTCCTGCACCTGTTGGACCTACAATCGCAATCGTCTCTCCTGGATGAACTTCAATATTCATATTTTCAATTAATTCAACATCCTCTTGATACCTAAATTGAACATTTTCAAATTTAATTTCTCCCTCAGGAAATTCAATTACTTTTCCGTGAGGCTCATCTGGAATTTCTTCTATTTCGTCTAAAATTTCAAAAACCCGTTCAGCTGATGCTACCATTCCTTGAATTACATTTGCTATATTTGCCGTCTGAACGATAGGTTGGGTAAATTGTCTTGAGTATTGAATAAAAGCCTGAATATCTCCAATTTGAATGCTCTTTTTTGTAACCAAAATACCCCCTACTACAGAAACAAACACATATCCAATATTATTAATAAAATTAATAAGAGGCATAATAATACCTGAAATAAACTGAGCCTTCCACCCTGAATAATACAGTTCTTCATTAATATGATTAAACTTTTCAATGGATCGCTCTTCATATCCAAATGCTTTTATTATTTTATGGCCTGTATACATTTCCTCTACATGCCCATTTAAAGCACCCAATGCTTTTTGCTGTCCTATAAAATATTGTTGGGAACGAGTCGCTACAAATTTCGTTACAAAAAGTGAAAGAGGTAATGTGATCAACCCAAGTAAAGTCATAATGGGACTAATGGCAAGCATCATAATCGTAACACCAATTAAGGTGATAATAGCAGTAAGCAACTGAGTAATACTTTGCTGTAACGTACTACTTACACTGTCAATGTCATTCGTAACACGGCTTAAAATTTCTCCATGAGTATGGGAATCAAAAAACTTCAATGGCAAACGCGCTAACTTATCATTCACTTCTTTTCTCATATCAAAAACTGTCTTTTGTGCAACATCTGCCATAATAAATTGCTGAATATAGCTAAACAATGCACTAATAACATAAAGCACAATTAATACCAAAAGTATCATTTTAATATAATCAAAATTGATAGAAGCTCCAGGTACCCCTTGTAATTTCATCATAACTCCCTTAAACAATTCTGTAGTAGCTAATCCCATAATTTTAGGACTGGCAATCGTAAAAATTGTACTAAGGACAGCCATTATAAAAACCAATACAAACTGAAAAATATGGGGTCTTAAATAATGAAGAAGTCTTCTTAATGTGCCTTTAAAATCTTTAGCTTTTTCCACAGGCATTCCCATTCTAGGTCCCCCACCATGACTTCGATTCATTCTGTGATTTTGTTGTTGTTTACGTTTTTCACTCATGCTAATTCCTCCTCTGACAATTGGGAAGATACAATCTCACGATACACTTTACAGGTATTCAAAAGTTCTTTATGTTTCCCAATACCAACAATTTCACCTTCATCTAAAACAAGAATTTGATCTGCATCCATAATGGTACTAACTCTTTGAGCTACAATAATAACCGTAGAATCTTTTATTTCTTTTTTAAGAGCTATACGTAACTTTGCATCTGTTTTAAAATCAAGTGCAGAAAAACTATCATCAAAAAGATAAATTTCTGGTTTTCTCACTAAGGCTCGTGCAATGGAAAGTCGTTGTTTCTGTCCTCCTGAGATATTGGTACCTCCTTGAGAAATCTGATAATCAAAGCCATCTTTCATATTGATAATAAAATCTGTTGCCTGTGCAATATCTACCGCATGTTGAATTTCATCTACTGTAGCATTTTCTTTGCCGTATCGAATATTATCAGCGATCGTTCCTGAAAAAAGAACTGCTTTTTGGGGTACAAAACCTATTTTAGATCGTAATTCTTTTTGACTCATTTCTCTAATATCAATTCCATTTATTAAAATACTACCACTATCAATATCATAAAAACGTGGGATTAAATTGATGACCGTTGATTTACCTGAACCAGTACCTCCAATAATGGCTGTAACCTTACCTGATTGTGCACAAAAAGAAAGATTATTAAGAACAGGCCGCTCTGCTCCAGGATAGCTAAAACTAACATTTTTAAACTCTACCAAACCTTTTTTACCAGTGTTCTTTTTAGGCTGCTTAGGGTCCTTAATATTTGTTTCCATCTCAAGGACCTGATTAATTCGATTGGTTGAAACTGATGCTCGGGGTATCATGACAAACATCATGGAAAGCATAAATAAAGAAAACATGATTTGCATTACATATTGAATAAAAGCCATTAAATCTCCTACTTGCATTCTTCCACTATCAATGCGGAGACCCCCAAACCAAATAATGCTTATCGTTGTTAAATTTAATAACAACATCATAAGAGGCATTAAACTAACCATAATTTTAAATGCTTTACTGGCTGTTTTCGTAAGATCAAGGTTTGCCTTATTAAATCGTTCTTTTTCATGTTCGCTCCGATTAAAAGCTCGAATCACCCGTATACCTGTTAATTCTTCACGTAAAATAAGATTTAACTTATCGATCTTGGTTTGCATGACTTTAAAAAGGGGTACTCCCTTTTTTGCAATTAAAAAAATTAAACTGGCAATGATAGGAATTACAATGACAATAACCAGTGATAACTCTGCATCTCTTGATACTGCCATGATAATACCACCAATGCACATAAGAGGAGCACTAATCATCATTCTTAATATCATAAACACTACTTGCTGAATCTGTGTAATGTCATTGGTTGTTCTTGTAATCAAAGACGATGTTCCAATTTTCTCAAATTCCTCAATAGAAAAACTCTCTACTTTAGAAAATACTTGATTTCGAAGGTCCCGACCAAATCCAGCAGCTACCCGCGAAGATAAAAAACTGGCTAAAATCGTAAAAATAGTACCTCCTGCTGCAACAATCAACATGATTCCACCAATTTTTATAATATATTTAATATCTCCGTTTACAATTCCTATATCTACAATATCAGACATTAATGTCGGCAAATATAATTCTGATATAGATTGGGCAAATACAAAAACAATAACTGCTACTACAGCTACTGTATAGGGTTTCAAAAACTTTATTAATTTCTTCATACAATAATCCTCTCCCATCAACAGTAAAATATATAAATCCTTATAAGATATTCTCTTATCATAAAAATAACGCTCACTATTGAGCGCTATTCTGTAGCATAATTATCAAAATACCCCTGAACCAAAACTATCGGCGTTCCTTTATCTCCACTACCACTAGTTAAGTCACATAGACTACCTAAAAGATCTGTAATCTGTCGTGGGGTTGTTCCTAATGTAGCCGCTTCTCCTAAATCCTCATTATCTTTTTCTTTAATCTTGTCTCGCATAAGAACTTCCATTTCTTCTTCTTTAAGATCGCTTAACTCATTATCTGCAATGTATTTTAATTTAATCTCATTGGGAGTTCCACTTAATCCCTTTGTGTAGCCTGGTGATACAACAGGATCTGCTAATTCCCATATCTTACCCATAGGATCTTTAAAAGCTCCATCACCATATACCATAACTTCTACATTTTTTCCTGTCTTTTCTTTAAATTCTCGTTGGATCTTATCAACTACTTTTTCACAATCCTTAGGAAATAGCTTTATTTTTGTATCTGTAGCCATATTAGAACCTAGTAATCCATACTTAGGATTATATCCACTTCCATTAACAGATTCATTTAAGATTTCATCCAAACCATATATCGTCTTGGCTCCTGCTTTTTTTAAAATTCGCTTTGTTCTATGTCGCTCATGTACATTGGCTACTAAAACTTCTTTTGTATAGTGCAATGCTTCTCTAGGATCATTAGCAAGATAAATTTCTATATTATCATTAACAGCCAAATCCTTATACATTTTTACATAATCTACACCTGTAAAAGGATGAACAACATGATCTCCAAATAAACTTCTATATTTTTCTTCACTCATTACATCCGTATATGGATTAATATCCAACTCATCCATTTTATCAATATCCATCAGATGATTTCCTACTTCATCCGATGGGTATGTTAAGAATAAATATATTTTCTTACCACTCATAGCTAATCCTTTAAGAATTAAAGAAAATCGATTCCTGCTTAGAATAGGAAAAACAACAGCAAAATCTCCCTCAAATTTTCTATTTACGTCAAATGCAATATCGGATATAGTAGCATAATTCCCCTGAGCACGTGCAACTAAAGATTCTGTAATCCCGATCACATCTCGATCATTCAGATGATAGTTCTCTGCCTCCATGGACTTTAAAACCGATTGAACTACAATACTTACTAAATCGTCTCCTTGTTTAACAATAGGAGCACGAATACCTCTAACTGTTGTACCTACTGTTCTTTTCAAGTTAATCCTCCTCATGAATATTTTTATCATATTCATATTTATTGTAACACATATTAAGGCAAGCATCTAGATCCTAATCGTATTTCAAAAACTTCTACATGTTATTTACAATAATATCTATTATAAGATAAAAATATCAACGTAATTATATTACACTTTTATATTATAAATAATATTGGTTTTTTATACAAGAATTTTTGATGACTTTTTATTTGTGTTAAAGCAACTAATAAAATTAAACATATAGCAAATTGTAAATGAACAAAAAATCACAAGATTTGCCAACAGTGTCATATTGTTGATCGATATCATCTATGATAACCTTAAAAAGTATAGAACATACAATATATTCTTACTTTTTATAAGATCCTAATAAAAATTACTTAAGAAAGGAGTTTTTTTATGAAATACGGGTATTTTGATAACGCTGCAAGAGAATATATCATTGAAAGACTTGATGTTCCCACATCATGGACTAATTATCTTGGTGTTAAGGATTTATGTACAGTTATTTCCCATCATGGAGGTGGATATTCTTTTTATAAAAACCCACAACATCATAGAATAACCCGTTTTCGTCCAAATGGCGTTCCACTGGATAGACCAGGACACTATGTTTATCTAAGGGATGATGAAACAGCTGACTATTGGAGTATCTCTTGGCAACCTGTTGGTAAAGACCTTGAAAATTCTAAATACATATGTAGGCATGGTCTTTCCTACTCTATTTTCGAATCTGAATATAACCATATTAAAGCCAAGCAGCTTGTCTTTATTCCTGTTGATGATAATGTTGAAATATGGGATGTAACCATAAAAAATCTTGATCATAAACAGCGAAAGATTAGCCTTTTCTCTTATGTTGAATTCTCCTTTCATAATGTAGAAATTGACAATCAAAACTTTCAAATGAGTCTATATGCTTCGGGATCTAGTTATGACGAAGGTATTATTGAATATGACTTATATTATGATCCTAATAAATATCATTTTTTTACATCCAATTTTGAACCTGATAGTTTTGATTGTGTTCGCGATCAGTTTATAGGTCCTTATCGAAGTGAATCCAATCCCTTGGCTGTAGAAAAAGGAAGTTGTAACAACAGTTCAGAACTTGGGGGAAATCATTGCGCTTCTCTTCATAAGCACATGATCATAGAACCTGGACAAGAAATAAGAGTCATTTTTATTATGGGTATTGGAGATAGGAACATAGGAAAACAAAAACAAAAATATTATTCCAATTTTCATAATGTAGATGAAAAATTTACTGACCTTAAAATTTATTGGGAGAAAAAATTATCCATGTTTCAATGCTCTACTCCTCATGATGGCTTAAATACTATGGCTAATATATGGACATTATACCAAGCAGAAACATGTATTGTTTGGTCTAGGTTTGCTTCTTTTATTGAGGTTGGGGGAAGAACAGGATTAGGCTATCGAGATACAGCACAAGATGCAATGAGTGTTCCACATACAAATCCAGAAAAAGTACGTCAACGGCTTATTGAGCTTTTAACAGCGTTGACTCAAGAAGGATATGGATTACATCTATTTGATCCTGCTTGGTGGAAAGAAGATGAAAAACCATCCTTTAAATCTCCAACTGTTGTCCCTACTCCCCGTATGGATGATGTCGTACATGGCATTGAAGATGTCTGTTCTGATGATGCTTTATGGTTAGTAGCTTCTATCTGTGAATATGTAAAAGAAACGGGAGACATGGATTTTTTTGAAACAGTTGTTCCATATGCAGATAAAGGTAAAGGAACCGTATATGAGCATATTAAAAAAATACTTGACTTTTCTGCAAAACATGTAGGCCCCAACGGGATTTGTAAAGGACTAAGAGCTGATTGGAATGATTGTTTAAACCTTGGGGATGGTGAAAGTGCACTGGTTTCTTTATTGCACTATTGGGCGCTTGAAAATTTTATTGAACTAGCAAAATATCTAGAAAGAGAAGAAGATGTCATAGTTTACTCGAATATGGCAAAAAAAGTTAAATCATCTTGTGAAAAAGTTCTTTGGGATGGAGAATGGTTCCTTCGTGGTATCACAGCAAAAGGTACTAAAATTGGTAGTAACGATTCAGAAGAAGGTAAAATCTACCTTGAATCTAATTCTTGGGCTGTTGTATCTGGCCTTGCATCCAAAGAACAGGGGCAAAAATGCATGGATTCAGTGGATAAATATTTATATTCAGAATATGGTCTCCATCTTGTATCTCCAGCTTATTCAATTCCAGATGATGATATAGGTTTTGTTACAAGAGTATATCAAGGAATTAAAGAAAATGGTTCAATTTTTAGCCATCCAAATCCATGGGCTTGGATCGCAGAGTGTAAATTAGGAAATGGAAATCGTGCAATAAAATTTTATGATGCCCTACTTCCCTATAACCAAAATAATAAAATTGAAACACGTAAAGCAGAACCTTATTCTTATTGTCAATTTATCATGGGAAAAGATCATTCTGCGTTTGGTAGAGCAAGGCATCCTTGGCTTACAGGTACATCTGGTTGGGCTTATACAGCTATGACAAAATGGATCTTAGGAATACGTCCTCAATATGATCATTTAGTTATTGATCCATGCATCCCAAGTGATTGGAATGAGTTTACAGTAACACGAAAATGGCGAGGAGCTATCTACCACATTGTAGTGAAGAATCCTTATCATGTTGAAAAAGGAATTCAATCGATTCAATTAAATGATCAACAGTTAAAAGCAAATGTACCTTGCCAACCTGCTGGTACAGTCAATCATATCGAAGTCGTTATGGGTTAAAAATCTATCTATATTTTATGATATAACAAGTCCCTATATTCCTCCTTCTACCTAAGTTGCCTTTTATCACAATTTCTTAAACACTAGGCAAAAAAGATCGTTGAAGTGAATATAGGGGCTTATAAAAATTGAAGCTTATGGAGTTACTTATTATTCTCTAATAAGCTTTTTTTCCTTTGAATAAAATGAATAATATTACCTTCCAAGTCCTTGAAAAAAGCTGTTTTAACACCTGAAGCTGATTCTGTTAAAGGAGTAATAATTTCGACTCCTTGCTCTAATAACTTTTGATAATCCTCTTCTATTGTATCGGTTCCAAAAGCTAAATGACGAATGCCTTGATGTTTATTTGTTTTTGATGGATCTTCTTGTTCCATAGGATAAATTTCAATCATACTTTCATCTTCCATCAAAAGAAAGTATGTAGGTTCTGTTTTTTTGTTATTATACACAACTTTAAAATCAAATAACTTAACATACCAATCTTTTAAAGTGGTTGTATCTTTTGCACAAATTCCTACATGTTCTAATTTCATAAAAATGCCTCCTCATTTCTTGGGTCAAAATCTATTATCCTCTTAAGATAAGTAGTGCTAAAACCAAAAGAACTTATCCACATCTATTATATACCATTTTAAAAAGGACGTCATCCTCTCTTTTACTTTATCTTTAAAGAAGAATCTAATATTTCTTTTAGTTCATTAAGATCTGTGATAGGCTCATGACAAGTATAGTTTTGACACAGATAAGCTGTTGGCTTTCCTTCTATCATCTTATAATTCTCTATATTTGGTATTACACTTTTTAATTCTTCCTGATCTTTACTATAAAAAATAATAAGAGTAAAGGGCATAAATTGTTCATGAATCATTTCCATCATTTTTTTAACTTGAAGATCTTTATCCTGTGCAACAATAACAATGGTTCTTATAGGAACTTGGGAAAATAATTGAGCCATTAAAGCAAATGAATATCCTTTCGGATAGTCATTAATTTGGCTTCCAAAAGTTCTTATTATTTGTTGACCCTTTTGTTCTAGTTCAGGATCATGAACTAACTTTGCCAACCTTAAAAAATTAAATGCGGCTACAGAATTTCCTGACGGAATAGCCCCATCATAAAGTTCTTTCGGCCTTGCAATGAGTTGTTCACTATCTTTACCATAAACAAATAATCCACCTTGCTCTTCGTCCCAAAAATACTTGA
The DNA here is from genome assembly GCA_012520595.1 of Candidatus Epulonipiscium sp. Lineage (GTDB taxonomy): Bacteria > Bacillota > Clostridia > Lachnospirales > JAAYNZ01 > JAAYNZ01. The sequence continues at coordinate 33,824 of JAAYNZ010000115.1, forward strand.
TTAAGTCATAACTTAATTGTATCGCTTTTTCTAAATAATTGGGATTAAAGGTTGTTTGGTATAACTCAAACAAACCCCAAATTAAAAATGCATAGTCTTCTGCATAAGCAGGGAAATCAGCATCTCCCTCTCGATACCTAGCAAGCAATCGGCCATCAAATCGAGTCAAATATTCCTCAATAAATTGTACTGCCTTTTCAGCTGCTATTTGATACTGTTCTTTTTTTAAAACTCTTGCACCAATGGCTAAAGCCGCAATCATTAAACCATTCCATGAAGTTAAAATTTTATCATCTTTATGGGGATGAACTCTCTTTTCTCGTGCATGAAACAATTTTTCCTTACATTCCTTAATAAAACAAGATTCTTCCTCTACCAAGGGCCTATGGATTATATTAAGAATATTACTTCCTTCGAAATTCCCTTTCTCTGTAACATTAAAATAACTAGCAAGTTTTTCTCCATCTTCATCTCCCAATATCTCCTTGATCTCCTTTTTTGTCCACACATAAAATTTTCCTTCTTTTCCTTCTGAATCGGCATCTTCTGCACAATAAAATCCACCTTTTAAAGATGCCATATCTCTTAAAATATAAGTGAAAATTTCTTCAGCAATCTGAGCATATGGTTTTTTCTTTGTTACTTGATACGCTTCTAAATAAGCAATGGGTAACAAAGCATTATCATAAAGCATTTTTTCAAAGTGAGGAACCAACCATTTTTGATCCGTAGAATAACGACAAAATCCATATCCAACATGATCATATATACCTCCACAGTACATCCCTTCTAACGTTTTTTCTACCATAGCAAGTGCCATATCTTCTTGGGTCTGCTGCCAATACCGAAGAAGAAAAAACAACTGATGAGGTGTTGGAAACTTGGGTGCTACACCAAAGCCACCATAAGTCCTATCAAAGTCCGATTGAAACAGTAAAAATGCTTTCTCCATAATAGTATTATCTACATCCTCTTCTGTAGATACTGGCTGATTTAATATCTCAAAAAGTTTTTCGCTCGATGATAAAAGCTTTTCAGGATTGTTTTTCCAAGCAATGTGAATGGCTTTAAGAAGAGTTTCCAATCCTTGCATTCCCCAGCGATCTTGTTTAGGAAAATAAGTTCCTGCAAAAAAAGGCTTTTTATCTGGAGTCATAAATATAGTAAG
>JAAYNZ010000116.1 GCA_012520595.1 Candidatus Epulonipiscium sp.
AAAAGACTGTATGCTTCATTTTTGGGCATTACAGTCTTTTTGCGTTAAAATGAAGATTTTTAACATTGACAATCATTTTCATTGGTAATATAATATCATTAGACTTTTATATCTATTTAAAGGGGGCTTGTATAATGACATTATCCAATGTTCAACCTGGTGAAACCATTGAAATTTTATCCATTCCTGATGAAACAGTTCGGGTCCAAGCCATTCGTCTAGGAATTTATGAAGGAGCCCATATTCAATGTTCAGATAAAATCTCTCGGGGTCCTGTTATTTTAAGAAGACGAATGCAAGAAATGGCTATCGGTCATGAACTTGCTAAACAAATCAAAGTACGAGTCATTTAAAGGAGATGTAAACAATGAGTCATTGTCATTCAAATGCTCAAATTTCAATGGGCTTATATCATAAAGATCAAAAAACTATTGTACTCGCGGGGAATCCTAATGTAGGAAAATCCGTGTTTTTTAATGCTTTTACAGGTTTATATGTAGATGTGTCTAATTTTCCTGGCACCACCGTAGATATTAGCCATGGAAAATATAAAGACTATATCGTTATCGATACTCCAGGAGTATATGGAGTTTCTTCTTTTAATGATGAAGAGCGAGTTGCCCGTGATGTCATTTTGCAAGGAGATATTATTATTAATGTAGTGGATGCGGTTCATTTAGAAAGGGACCTTTTTTTAACCCAACAGCTCATTGATATGGGAAAACCTATGATTATTGCACTAAATATGATGGATGATGTAAAACGCAATGGCTTAGCTATTGATGTTTCTAAACTATCCAATTTATTAGGTGTTCCTATTATCCCTACCGTTGCTCCTAAAAAAATAGGATTTCAAGAGTTAGTCCATTCTCTTGAACAAGCTCGTCCTGGAAATCCTATTGAAGACCTTATGGAACCGATGAAAGATATAGTAACTAAAATCCCTAATACAGCAGAGGCACTTTTGATTTTGGAACAAGATGAGCATGTAAAAGAAAGGCATCAGATGGTAGATTATCCTGGATATCGTGAAAAAATCTATCAACTACGTCGAGAAAAAGTTAATGCCATCGTTGATCAAGTAGTTTCAGAAACCTCACGTGGGGCTTCATTTAAAACAAAGCTTAGCCGCTGGATGTTAAAGCCCATTACTGGATTTCCTATTTTGTTTGTCACCTTAGGACTTATGTATTATTTCTTAGGAGTAATTTTTGCCCAAACCATTGTAGATTTTACAGAAGGAGTTGTAATGGGCCAGTATTATTATAATTTTATTCTTCGACTTTTATCCCCTCTTTTTCAAGAAGGTTCCTTTTGGTATCATCTCTTTATCGGAGAGTTTGGATTATTTACCATGGTCCCTATTTATATTCTTGGACTACTACTCCCTTTGGTTGTAGGATTTTATTTCCTCTTATCAATCTTGGAGGATTCTGGATACCTTCCAAGGATTGCTGCTCTTGTGGATAAAGGATTAATGAAATTAGGTCTTAATGGAAGAGCCATTATTCCTATTATTTTAGGATTTGGATGTGTAACCATGGCAACCATGACAACTCGTATTTTAGGCTCTAAACGTGAACGTTTTATCGCTACTATGTTATTAGGATTGGCCATTCCCTGTTCTGCTCAACTAGGTGTTATTACAGGAATGATGGGAAGTTTAGGAATCGGATATTTTATCCTTTACTTTGTTACGATCTTTCTTGTTTTTGGTATTGTGGGGGCTTTATTAAATCGTTTTTTACCTGGAAAATCTACGGACTTATTAATTGATATTCCTCCTCTTCGACTTCCAAAAGCAAAAAATGTATTTTCTAAAATGTATTCAAAAAGCATTCAATTTTTAAAAGAAGCCACTCCTCTATTTATTCTAGGAGCTGTAGGAATTACTATTATGGAACATTTTCATATTTTAACCCTAATCCAAGATATTACAGCTCCTTTAACGGAAACACTTTTAAAATTACCTCGTGAATCGGCTACCGCTTTTATTATGGGAATCATTCGTAGAGATTTTGGAGCAGCTGGACTTTTTGATTTAGCAAACCAAGGATTATTAAGTCCAGCCCAAACATTAGTTTCTCTTGTTGTAATTACCCTCTTTGTTCCTTGCATTGCTGCTATTTTAATTATCTTTAAAGAACGTAGCTGGCAAGAATCCGTAGCCATCTGGATCGGCAGTTTTGTCATTGCCTTCGCTGTAGGTGGCCTATTAGCTCAAATATTAATTTAATAAAAATATATGCTTTGAATGTAATATCTATAACCGTAAAAAAGAAGGTGAATTGGAATGAAATGTCCCACTTGCCAAGCCGAAAATGATATCACAAAAACAAATCGATGTGTTCGTTGTATGTCTTTACTGATCCCCATTCAACGTTGTAATGATTGTAATGGGTGCAATTTTTATACAAAGTGTACATTACAGCAAAAAAACTCAGAAAAATCCCCATGCTCCAGATAGAGACATGGGGATTTTTCTGTACTGTGTTTCTTATGTTCTTAAAAATTATGTACTCTGATTAACAAAACTTCTTACAATACTATATTGTTATTAATCACTCTTGAAACTGTTTGGGTCGGAACCCCCCGCTACCTTAACTACATCTTTTATCCTTACACTCATTTATCTTCTCCTTACTATTACAATATTGAGAAACCGGTTTCACAATCAATTCATTTCAAGCAACTTTTTATTATTACATTGAAGTGACTTAACTCTTTTTCCTCTTTCTTTACTTCCTATCTTTCAAGCCTCTCTCTTTAAGTAGTTTATATAAAAATATACATAATTACCCAAACCATCCTAAAACATTAATTTCCCTTCTTATCATTACCCCTTTGTTCCTTATAGGGCTACTTTTTTGATTCTTTTTAAAGACTGTATCTATAAATAATCTACTTATTTCAAAACCTTATTTAATTTCCTTGCTTAATTCATTAGAGCTATGTTAAAATTAAACTAAATTATTTCAATAACTTAAAAGTATCTTTATTTTACTAAAGGAAGGTGGGGTTTTGTGGAGAACCAACTACTACAACAAATCCTTAATGAAGTAAAAAAGACAAACAGCCGTATGGATAAGCTTGAAAGCCATATGAATAAACTTGATGAACGCATGAACAAACTTGATACTCGTATGGATAGAATTGAAAATGATATTAAAGTTCTTAAAACACAAGTACATGAAAATACCCACATTCTAAAGTCCTTAGAACATAGTTCACAAGTGCATAAAGCTTTATTAGACCAGTTAGACTTTCGTACTGTAAATATTGAAGGACAAATAAAAAATATTACTAATGAGATCCACGATATCGAATTTATGACTGGTAAAAATATTTCGGATATTGCTTTATTAAAAACTGCACTCTAAGCTGAATCAATCAGCTTTTTTTTTATGAAAATATAAAAATAACTCCTTACTTATCCATTCCTTTTTTATATTTCCTATCTTCCTTGAAGATTATCATTTGTTTTTGTTCTTGGGATCTTCCATAATATCTAATCTTAAAATTTCTCCATTCCATTAATACATCTAAATCTTGTTAACTGTATATTTGTAAAAACAATTGGATCATAAACCTACATTGATTCCATTCAAACTACTTTAAGTTTCTTCGAAAATTTGCTATAATAGGGATGTCTTCTGCGATCCAAAAGATCCTTAATACAATTAACAATACGTTTATTTTATAAAAATGGAGATGATGAAATGGGACAACAGAATTCTAAAATTACTACCATTGAACATACGAATTGGCAAGGTGAGCCTGCCATACGGCTTTGTGCTGGTGGCTATGAAGCAATCATGCTTCCTAAGATTGGTGCTAATGTAATTTCTTTAAAATACCTTGAAGAAGGACTCCATATCCTTCGAACTCCAGAAGATCTAGCCTCTTTTAAAGCCCGTCCTCAATCCTATGGTATTCCTGTTCTCTTTCCCCCTAATCGTATTGAAGACGGCACTTTTATTGTAGGAGAATCCACGTACCATTTTCCTATTAATTCAAATCATAACAATCATATTCATGGATTTTTACACACACGTCCTTGGGTTGTTACTCGTTTGGATGTTCTCGATGAAGATGCTGTAGAAGTAGAAGTTGTTTTTACAGCTGATAAAAATACAGATTTTTTTCCATATTTTCCTCATGAGTTTCAATTTACCTTGGTTTATCATTTATCTTCCGAAGGACTCATGCAAAAAGCTTCGATTACTAATCAAAGTAAGCAACCTATGCCTTTTGGATTGGGATACCATACAGCACTTAGAGTTCCGTTTCATCCTAATAGCTCTCCTGATGATTATCGACTTTTGATTTCCATTGGAACTCGTTGGGAACTTAATGAGCGAATGTTACCTACTGGTGTTCAACTTCCTTTATCTGATGAAGAAATGGACTTTAGAGGAAATGGAAAACGTCCTTTTGGTCCTGCCCTAGACAATCATTATACAGCTTTACCTCTTATTATCCGTGGCACCTCGTTTCACGGAGCTAAGTTAGAAGATCAATCGAAAAATCTACGCCTTATTTATGAAGTAGGGGAAAATTACAAACATTGGATGATCTGGAATGGTTCCGGGAATGATGGTTTTATCTGCCCTGAACCACAAACTTGGACGGTCAATGCACCAAATCTCTCTCTTCCTCATGAAATTACTGGCCTTAAAATATTAGCTCCTGGAGAAACTTGGAAAGAAACTTGTCGTTTATATATTCGACATATTGAATAAAAAATCTTTAGCAATACAATGGGACTACAAAACCAGCTAAACCTGTTGGTTCTGTAGTCCCATTTTTCTTACTTAGGCATTTTTTAAGCCCACCACATGCCACCTTTATCTTCAAATACCATTACTTCCTGTAAAAATGTAATGGCTTTTTGCAATCCCTCATTGGGAGACATAAGACTATCCTCATGTTCAATACTAAGTACATCATCATACCCTACCATACGTAGTGCACTAATGATATCTTTCCATGTTTGATAATCATGACCATATCCTACACTTCTAAAGATCCAAGATCGTCCTAATTCATCCCCATAATGTTTGGTATCTAATACTCCATTAACCCTTGTATTAATAAAATCGATCTTAGTATCTTTTGCATGAAAGTGAAAAATAGCTGATCCTAAATTTCGGATGGCTGCTACCGGATCAATACCTTGCCAAAATAAATGACTTGGATCAAAATTAGCTCCTATTTCAGGACCTACAGCTTCTCGCAACTTCAACAAGGTTTCTGGATTATAAACACAAAAACCTGGATGCATTTCTAAAGCAATTCTTGTTACCCCATGGTTCTTTGCAAAAGCTACTGCTTTCTTCCAATAAGGAATTAAAATCTCATTCCATTGATAATCCAATACTTTTAGAAAATCCTCAGGCCAAGGACAGGTGACCCAATTGGGATACATGGACCCTGGGGAATCTCCGGGGCAGCCAGAAAAAGTATTAATGCGATCCAAACCTAACTTTTCTGCTAATAACACTGTTTTTTCAAAATCTTGATGAAACCTTTCTGCAATTTCTCTTTGGGGATGCACTGGATTCCCATGACAACTTAAAGCACTAATCTCCATGTCATATTTTGTAATAAGATCTTTAAATCCTTGAAGTTTTTTTTCATCCTGTAGCAACTCATCTGGATTGGCATGAGCTATACCTGGAAATCCTCCTGTTCCTATTTCTACTGCTTGCACTCCTGACTCATGTAAATAAGCTAAAGCTTTTTCCAATGACTGGTTTCCTAACAGTACTGTAAATACACCTAACTTCATTTTTGTCCTCCTTAAATGATGTTTGCTCTCATTTTATATTTTTTATAACTTTATACCCATTTGCTGTAAATTTTTCATGCTCTGTTCAATATTTACTAATCCCGTTGGAACAGGCTGATCATTTTCTACAACAATCCATTTTGTTCCTATATCCATCGCCGTTTTAATGATTCCTTCCATATCCATTATTCCTTCACCAACGGCTGCAAAAGCTTTGCTTTCTTTATCTTTCATATCTTTAATATGAACCAAAGGACACCGACCTTGGTATTGTTTCAAATATTTTTGGGGATCTAAACCACCATGTTGAATCCAAAAAGTATCTACCTCTGCTTTTACTAATTCTGAATCTAGGGCCTCAAAAAAGATATCTAAGCCATATCTTCCATTGATTTTCTTTAATTCATGAGCATGATTATGATAACATAACTGCATTCCTGCTTCTTTTACTCTTTTGCCTATCTCATTTAACTTCTTCGCCCAAAGCAAACATTCTTCTTCGTCTTCCCATTTAAGCCATGGGCAAACTAAATATTCATTTTTCAAGGCTTTATTATAAGCAATTTCTTCTTCTAAATGATCTTGAAGCCTTTCTATTTTTATATGACTCCCTGTGACCCTAAGACCAATCTCAGCCAAGTGTTCTTTTAATTGTTCTGCTGTAAATCCTCCATAACCTGCTAATTCGACACCTTCATAGCCTATTTCTTTTATTTTTTTTAATGTTCCAATAAAGTCTTTTTGCATTTCTTCCCGAACCGTATATAATTGTACCCCTATTGGTATCTTCATATCTCAATCTCCTTGTTTTTCGACCTAACATAACCGTATAAAAGTATAAAATCTATTTTTTAAGTAACCAAAGTAGGCTAAAAGACGGAAGGTTTCTCGACTTTTAGATTAAAATAAAAATTGTCTAATATAGCGAATACTAAAATCTACTCCCTGCTCTCCTAACTTTCCTTGCCAACTAGGAGAATGAGGTTCAATACTTAAACCGCCTTGGTATTGTTGGGCATATAAAATCGCCATAAAAGCCCCCCAATTTGTCATATCCAATCCTGCAGGCGGATCATCAAACCGTTCTCCTTGAATAGCTAAAGAACCCTTTATATGAACATGATAAAACCGTTTTCCCCATTTTTTCATTTCTGCTAAATAATCTCCTCCTGCATAATAACAATGAGAAGGGTCATATTTAATTCCTAACTCTGGAAGGTGCCCATGAATTACCGTCCAAGCTGGATCACTATGAATAAAATTATTCCAACGACAATTGTAAGTAGAAATCTGAACTCCTTTTCCCTTGGCATATAAAATTAAATCCTTTAGATAGTCAATGGCTGCTGTACAGTTTTCATAATAAGAAAGTTCTTCAATATAGTTGCAACCACAAACAAAATTAGGACATTCTAACTCTGCAGCTACATCAATAAGATTATAGGAAATTTCTACTTCTTTTGATATGCACCTTCCTTTTTGATCAATACGATCTGTACCCCAACGACCAATGGAACCAACTCTTATTTGGTAATGTTGACTCCATGTTTTAATGTTTTCTATCTGTTTTAAAAACTCGTCAATGGGATGATTAATATTCAGACACAACTCAATAAAA
>JAAYNZ010000009.1 GCA_012520595.1 Candidatus Epulonipiscium sp.
AAAATATTTAGTATAATGTTCCTGACTTGTTTACTGATGTTTAGCTTTAGTGCTTGTTCTCAAAAACAAATAACAATCGATGAGGAATGGGATGAAGATCCTGCTATTCCTACTGTAACTCTGACAACAAAAGTCATGGATATGGATGGAAACTCAGTTTTATTAGCAAGCATGGAAGAGGGTGTGAATCCATCGGATATTTATTGGATCAATATAGATAATATAAAGATTACCAGTATGAACAAGAAGGAGTTGAAAAATAACCTTCTGCAGCCAGGGATGCTAGTAGATGTTACTTATGATGGTACGATACAGGAAAGTTTTCCTATGAGGCTTGGTAGTATTAGCAATATCCATATTAAAGAGCAGAAGGAGGATATCGTAGGGCTTTATAGGAAAGTAGTGGCTGATCTATATGAAGTGGATCCAGGATTAAATGATGATATTGAAATTCTTGCCTTTGATTTAACAGAAGTTTCTAATTTGAGTGAAGTAGAAAAAACAGCCCTTATTTATCTGATTGGCAACACCTATAAGATGGAAGCCATTGCTGGTACTTTTGATGAATTATGTGAGCAAGGGTATATTAATAAGGATAAGTTATATTTTGAAAAGGGATTATTATTCACAATTAGAGATACGCTGATATCAGGAGATCGTTTTACCTTTAACGCAGAAAAATGGCGTAGTGGATTGGGTGCATATTATTTCTCTGATTGCACAGCTCACAAAACAGCTCATGGATGGGATTATCGCATTGGTGCTGAAATGATCTCTTAAAAAGATTTTGGTATGTAAAGTTAAAGTCTAAGAAGTGAGGGAAATACATGAAAATAGTAGTTACGGCTTTCGAACCATTTGGAGGAGAAGTGATTAATCCAGCAAATGAAGCGTTACAATTATTAGAGGAAGAAGTTCAAGGTGTAAAAATAGTGAAATTGGTAGTGCCGACTGTGTTTGGAAAAGCAATCAATACAATAGAAGCAATTTTAGAAAAAGAAAAACCAAATGTTGTTATTTGTATAGGGCAAGCAGGTGGAAGGGCAGATATTACGGTTGAAAGAATAGCTATTAATATTGATGATGCAAAAATGGCTGATAATGAAGGGAATATGCCTGTGGATAAACCCATTATTAAGGATGGGCCTGCAGCTTATTTTTCCACCCTTCCTATTAAAAAAATAGTAGAAAAAATAAAAGACCATGGAATACCGGCTTCTGTTTCTAATTCAGCAGGAACCTTTGTATGCAATCATCTTATGTACGGATTGTTAGATACGATTGACAAGCAAAAATTAAATACCATTGGCGGCTTTATTCATGTGCCCTATATACCCCAACAAACCTTAGAAAAAATAAATACTCCATCGATGAGTTTAGAAGATATTACAAGAGCAATTCGATGTGCAATCGAAGTATCCATTGAATGGTTAAGGAGCAAAAAACTATAATTTTTTTGCAAAACGCCTTGACATTAACGCAACGTAAAAGCCTATACTTGATTTATCAGGAGGTGGCAAGATGGAATACACAGTGCAGAAACTAGCTAAAATAGCAGGAATTAGTACAAGAACATTAAGATATTATGATGAAATTGGAATCTTAAAGCCGGCAAAGATCAATTCATCAGGATATCGTATTTATGGTTCAAAAGAGGTTGACAGATTGCAACAAATCCTCTTTTATAGAGAATTTGGTATAAAATTAAAAAATATAAAAGAGATCATTACCTCCTCTAATTTCGATCAAGTAAAAGCATTGCGTGATCATCGAGAGAAACTTCTTGAAAGAAGAAGCCAGATCGATTTATTGATTGCAAATGTAGAAAAAACAATTGCATCAACGGAAAGGAGCGTTATAATGTCAGATAAAGAAAAATTTGAAGGATTTAAACAAAAAATGATTGATGAAAATGAGCAAAAGTATGGAAAAGAGATTAGAGATAAATATGGAAATGAAGTTGTTGATAAGTCAAATAAAAAACTAAAAGGGATGACCCAAGAACAATATAAAGATGCAACTAAACTTGAAGAAAATATTATGGAATTACTGAAGGAAGCTTTTGAAACGGGAGATCCTTCTGGAAAACTTGCACAAGAGGTAGCCGATTTGCATGGTCAATGGATATCTTATTACTGGCATACTTACACAAAGGAAGCTCATGCAGGTATTGCACAAATGTATGTAGATGATGAAAGATTTACAGCTTATTATGATAAAGAACAACCAGGCCTAGTACAGTTTTTAAGAGATGCTATTTTTGTTTATACGGGAATGAAAGAATAAAAAAGGATATTATTAGCCATGGAAAATTTATTTTTAATTTTACTATTTCCATAAAAAAAATCCATCCTATTCTATTGCTCTGAAATAGGATGGATTTTTATATGTTTATATTAGGAAGCAAAATTATTGAGGTAATTTAAATTGTAGATTATAATATAAATAGATTGCCAAAAGGAAAAGTTTTATAAGGAAGCAACAGAAAAGGAAGTGGGATGTATGAGAGCAAGTGCAGCGTTTTTTGATATTGATGGAACCATTTATAGAGAAGGATTAATTACAGAAGTGTTCAAAAAAATGATTCGATATGAATTAATTGATGAAAGTAAATGGCACCAAGAAGTGCGTCCTGCTTTTCTGGATTGGGACAAAAGGCAGGGAGACTATGATACTTATTTACAAAAGATGGTTGATGTATATAAAGAGGCTGTCAAAGGGATTAGTCCTTTTCACATGAAATATGTAGCTAAAAAAGTAGTAGAACAAAAAGGGGATCGAGTCTATACCTTTTCAAGGTCAAAAATCATATGGCACCAACAACAAAAACATAAAGTGATTGCTATTTCAGGTTCTCCAATTGAACTAGTTAGAGAAATGTCAAAGAAATATTGTATGGACGATTATCGAGGTACCATTTATAAACTAGATGATCAAGGGACCTATAATGGAGAAATCATTCCGATGTGGGATTCCCAGAGCAAAAAGAAAGCCATTTTGGAGATTATAGAGGAGTATGATATTGATCTTGATAAAAGTTATGCTTATGGTGATACAGCGGGTGATTTTACTATGCTTAAAATGGTGGGAAATCCTTTTGCTATTAATCCAACGAAAGAATTATTAATGAAAATTTTAGCTGATGACGAATTACGAGGGAAAATAAAGATTGTAGTGGAAAGAAAAGATGTAACATATCTCTTAGATATTGAGCGATTGGATTTTCAATAAATGAGGAAAAGGGAGGATATGACTGTCGTTAGGGTTGCTTCGATAAAATTCAGTAGGAAACAGCCCTACGACAGAAGCCCAAACTAACGAGTCATATATTTATTTTAATTAGAGATTTACATTGTTATTAGGTAAAAGGCCAGAAAGAATAGATGTACGCACGATGATGCCTAATAGTCTTTGGTCATCATCGAGTACAACAATAGGATATTTTGATTTTGTTGCATTTTCAAGGAGATTTTCAATATAATCATCTTCATGAGCTTGATAGTAATCATGACGCAATAATTCTTTTAAGGAAAAATGATTATTTTTAACTGCTTCTACACAATCATCGATGGTTACAATTCCTTCCAAAACCCTGTTTTTATCAACTACAAAAACGCTAGAGATGCTGTTTTCTTGCATTTCTCGAATAGCCATTCTAACACCATCTTTAAGAGAAATAAGAGCATTTGGTTTTTGCATAATGTGTTTAACTTGAATGACTTTTGTACGATCAATGCTTTTTACAAAATCTTCAATGTATCCATCCGATGGATGATTTAAGATTTCTTCTGGTGTTCCTTGTTGGACGATTTCACCGTCTTTCATTACAACAACTCGATCACCTAGTCGAAATGCTTCGTTAATATCATGAGTAATAAAAATAATGGTTTTTTTAAGTTTCGATTGTATTTCTAACAATTCTAGTTGCATCTCTCTTCTGATAAGAGGATCAAGGGCACTAAAGGGTTCATCCATTAAAAGAATATCAGGATCATTAGCTAGAGCTCGAGCAAGTCCAACTCTTTGTTGCATACCTCCACTTAGTTCATTAGGCATTTTATTTTCCCAACCCTTTAACCCTACACTTTCCAGAGCAGCTTGTGCAATTTTTCGTCGTTCTTCTTTATCTACATTTCTGATTTCTAATCCATATTCTACATTAGCCAAGACTGTTCGGTGAGTAAGCAATCCAAAATTTTGAAAAACCATAGCAACTTTTTTTTGCCTAAAATTTCGCAGCTGATTTTTATCATATTTTACGATATTTTCACCATCAACAATAATTTCACCAGAAGTAGGTTTAGTTAGAAGATTAAGGCATCGGATTAGGGTTGATTTACCACTGCCCGATAAGCCCATAATAACAAAAAATTCACCTTCAGTGACAGAAAAAGAAATATTGTTGACACCTACTGTCTGACCAGTATGTTTTAATATTTTTTCTTTTGACCAACCTGCTTGTAGTTTTTTAAGTGCTAATTTGGGTTTTGAACCAAATATTTTTATTATATTTTTAACAATTACTTTTTCAGACATTTTTTACCTCCATCAACAGATTATATATTGTCATATTTCTGGGATATCATTTGAGTCATTCGATCAATAATGATTGCAAGAAAGACAATGCTAATACCTGAATTAAATCCCATAGCAATATCGGATCTGTTTATTGCGATTAACACATTTTCACCCAGTCCTTTTGCACCGATCATTGAAGAAACAACAACCATAGACATAGCCATCATGGTTGTTTGGTTGATACCTGCCATAATAGTAGGCATAGCTTGAGGTAATTCAACTTTAGTCAATACTTGCCAACGAGAAGAACCAAAAGAATAGGCAGCTTCTCTCATTTCTTTAGGAACGCGCTTAATCGCTAAATTAGTGAGACGAATACATGGAGGAGTTGAATAGATAATGGTCGCAAATACAGCCGGCACAGTTCCAAGACCAAAAAAGATCATAGCTGGAATTAAATAAACAAAACTTGGCATTGTTTGCATTCCATCTAAAAGAGGATGGATCCATGTTTCTAGCCTAGGGTGATAAGACATATAAATTCCGATAGGAATTCCGATAATGATACTAAGTATTACAGCAGTAATGACAATTGATAAGGTGAAAATCATTTCATTCCATAACCCTAATAAGCCAATTAAAAAAATCATCAAGGAATATGACAATCCTGATTTCCAATTTTTTATTTTCCATCCACAAAGAAAGATAAGTAGAATCCATAAAAACCAAGGTATGATTCCAATTATATTTTGTATATTGAAAACAATCCACTTAATTATTGTGGTAAGAATATTAAAAAATCCTTGAAAATGTAAAGTGAGCCAATTAACAAAAGCTTCTATATAAATCCCTAAATCAATTTGAAAAAATTCAGGAAATGTATTCATATTTTTATAAACCCCTACCTTTCATCTAACTTATAAAGTTTGCTTTACTTTAGCTGCAATTTCTTCGGTAACCCAAGAGGTCCAAAGATCTTCATGTTTTTTTAGAAACCATTTTGCTGTGTCATCAGCATCAGCATCGTTTTCTTGCATATAAGCTAGCATTTGGTTGGTTAATAAAGAGCTTGTTTCATAATTCTTTAAAAATTCAGCTACTTCGGGGGCTTTTTCAAGAATATTTTTATTTGCTGCAATGGTAACTTTAACACCCGGAAACTCACAAGTATATCCATTTTCCCATTTTTCTTCATCAAAAGGATGGTCTTCTAACAAAGTCATATCATATTTCCCCATAATCCAAGTTGGTTCCCAAGAATAACCAACCCAAGGTTCTCCTTTGGATATAGCAGCGACTAAAGAACTGGTAAGTGCAGTATCGGATCCAGGATTAAAATAATTAAATTTTTCCTTTAGATTATAGGATTCAAATTTTTCACGTAATATTTTATCAGCGGCCCAATTAGGAGGAGAACCGTAAATTCGACCTTTTTCTGGATCATCAGGATCTTGGAAGATTTCCCAATATTTCGACAAATCTTTAACTGATTTTAACTCAGGAACCATCGGATCAATGCCGCGCTCAGGATCTCCTTGTATCATATAGGTAGGAACATAAAGTCCTTGGGTGTTATCATCAAAGTTAGTAGATAACTCTATGATTTTTCCGCTATCGATACCAGGTTCATAGATATCTTTAAAATTGTCGGTCCATACTTCCATATATAAATCAATGTCACCTTGAATCAAACCACGTAAGGTAATGGGAGATGAACCTGTCATAGTATCAGTTTTATATCCATAACCATGTTCAATAATATATCCTGCAATGGCATTATGAATACGTATACTATCCCATCCTGCATCAGCCAAGATTAAAGTATCTTTTGCTGTTACGCTGTTGCTTGTAGTAGGTGCACAAGAAGTCAAAAGTAATAGTGTAATGATTGAAGTCATACTTAATAAGATTTTTCTTTTTCTAAAAAAACTGATAATAAATCACTCCTTTTTTTAATTATTTTTGGATATCCAAAAAATATAATACTTAACTAGTATAGCTTGATAATGACGATACGTCAAATTTGAACACTAAAATAGACTGTTTTAAAAGTGGATTAACTACAGGAATCATGGGATTTATAGTGTATAGAAAAAAGTTTTATGGTTGAAAAAAAAGAAAGGTAGAGATACAATAAAGGTATTTATTATATAACTTACTTCCAATTAATTAATTTTGTTTATGAGGTTGGATTTTTATATTTTAATAAAAAATAAATAAAAAGGAGTTATGATATGGTTCAGTACCAATATAAAGAAAGTAAAAAACCTTCATTCTCCCGGATCATCATAAGAGGTCTAGCGTTGTTGATACTATATGGATTAGTATCAGGAGTTTTAATCTTTTCTTTTCCTAAAGAAGTAAGTGAAGATTACCAGAAAAAAAGTTCAGTTAGTAATTTTTATTCTAATGATTTAGGTTGTGATAGGGTGGTGCTTATTAATGATCCTTTTGAAGCAGGAGTGGCTAGGATAAACATCATTGAAAAAGCTCAAAAAACATTAGATGTTTCCTACTATGCTATCGATTCAGGAGAATATGCAAATGTTTTTTTAGGGATGCTTTTGGATGCAGCTGATCGAGGGGTTAAAGTGAACCTTGTATTAGATGGTATTTTCCATGGTATGAAAAAGGATTTAAAAGATGTGGTTTACACTTTTATGGCTCATCCTAACATTGAACTTAAATTTTATGAGCCCTTGAACGTATTTAAACCCTGGACTCTTAACAATCGATTGCATGATAAATATATAATTGCAGACAATCGAATTGTCATTATTGGAGGTAGAAATATTGGTGATAAATATTTTGGATTGGACAGTTATAGGGGAGCCATTTCTCATGATAGAGATGTAGTAATTATGAATACAGATGAAAAGGATCAAAGCAGTGTTATTAATCAGATGTCCGATTATTTTCAGCTTGTATGGAATTGTGAATATGTTAAAAGTTCAATAAACCAGCTTTCTGCAAGACAGTATAAAGCAGGTAGTGAGAAGAAAAAAGATCTTGAAGAAACAGTACGATTAACAAAAAAAAATATTCCAGCTTTGTTTCATCATGATATTGACTGGCTTTCTTTGTCTTTTCCAGCCAATAAGATTACTCTCATTCATAATCCAGTAGAACGTTTTTCAAAAGAACCATGGTGTTGGTATGAAATTACCCAGCTTATGAAATCAGCTCAACAATCGATCTTTATTCAGAGTCCTTATATTATTCCCAATCCCCAGATGATTCAGGCTTTCTCAGAAAACAATCTACCATTAGATGTAGATCTTCTTACCAATTCATTAGGGAGCACTCCTAATTTTCCTGCCTATGCCGGATATATAAAATATCGTAAGAAAATAATAGATACAGGAGTTAATGTTTATGAATATCAAGGGAAAGATTCCATACATGGGAAGTCTTTTGCCATTGATGATGATTTAGTTCTTATAGGATCTTTTAATTTTGATCCGCGAAGCGTTTATTTAAGTACAGAAACCATGGTCGTTATTCATAGTAAAGGTTTTGCTCATAAATTTAAAGAAGAAATTAACGAATATATCAATCAAAGCTTACTTGTTGCGTCTGATTATACTTATGCACAGAATACGAAGGTAAAAGAAGAAGAAGTTAGGCGTTCTAAAAAAATTATAATAACAACTTTATCCTATTTCATTGGATTGTTTGATTATATGTTATAAAAAATAAGGAATCATAATAGGAGGAAATAAATATGGAACTTTCATTAACAACACCTGCATTACTTTTTCCAGCCATATCACTCTTAATGTTGGCTTATACCAATCGGTTTATTGTTCTAGCTCAGTTAGTACGTGACCTCTATTCACAGAATAAGCAAGAACCGGATATTATTTTAGAGGAGCAAATCAATAATTTAAGAACCCGGATTAATATCATAAGAAATATGCAGATATTAGGAGCATTAAGTTTTTTCTTTTGTGTAATGAGTATGTTTTTAATTTATACAGGAAGTAGGATTTTAGCGAATATTGTATTTGGAGTAAGTCTATTGTTATTATTAGGTTCTTTAGCCTTATTAGTAGCAGAACTACAAATATCCATTCATGCGTTAAATATTCAATTACAGGGTTGTAAAAGAAACAAAAAGTAAAGGAGTTTTCTGTTAAAAACTTATAAAAGGTGAGTAGCAGGTGAGAAAAAATGTCGCAAATAAAAACCAATGCAATGCGTATTCTTGATACGAACAAAATTTCATATACAATAATAACCTATGATCAACAAGATGGAAAGATTGATGGTATTTCGGTTGCTGAAAAAATTGGAAGAGATCCTCAATTTGTATACAAGACCTTAGTAGCTCAAGGGAAAGATCAAACAATTTTTGTTTTTGTTATTCCTGTTGCAAAAGAACTAGATCTAAAAAAAGCGTCAAAGGTAGTTGGAGAGAAAAAAGTAGAAATGATTCCAGTAAAGGAGATAGAAAAACACACTGGATATATTCGAGGTGGGTGTTCACCAGTAGGGATGAAAAAGGCATATAAGACAGTGATTGATAGTAGTGCTAAAAAATCAGATACGATCATTGTAAGTGGAGGAAAAAGAGGGGTACAGATCGAACTAGGAGTGACTGATTTGCAAAAAATTACAGGAGCTCAAGTAGAGACAATAACCAAATAAAAAATAAAGGAGGCAGAAGTATTGGAAAAGGAAAAAATTCTTATTGTTGATGACGAGGATCGAATAAGAGAAATGATTAAGGAATATATCAGTGCAGAAGGATATGAAATTCATGAAGCGGCTGACGGAGTTGAAGCGTTAAACCTTTTTAAAAAGTATACTTATTCTTTGATTGTACTTGATATTATGCTGCCTCAAATCGATGGATGGAGTGTATGTCGAGAAATAAGGAAAACTTCTCTTATTCCTATTATTATGCTTACTGCCCGTGGAGAAGAATATGATAAACTTTTTGGTTTTGAACTTGGTGTCGATGACTATATGGTAAAACCTTTTAGTCCCAAAGAACTTTTAGCTCGTATAAAAGCTATTATTAGAAGAAGTACTTTAAGGAAGAATGACCCTTCCCAAGAAGATCGAATCACCTTGGAAGGGTTAGATATAGAGTTTAATTCAAGAAATGTCTATGTAGATGGGAAACAGATGGCTCTTACTCCGAAGGAATACGAATTGTTGGTTTTTTTTCTTCAAAACCCTAATCAGGTATTTTCTAGAGGGCAGCTTTTAAATGCAGTATGGGGATATGAGTTTACAGGAGATGATCGAACAGTAGATACCCATATAAAAATGCTTCGAGAAAGTTTAGGCCAATATCGAAAATGGATTGTTACCATTTGGGGGGTAGGGTACAAGTTTGAGGCAGGAGGAAAAAGATGAAAAGTATTGCCTTTAAATTGTGGGTAGGAATGATGGCTCTTGTGTCTGTGGTTTTAATCTTACTTTGGCTCTTCCAGATTGTGTTCTTAGAGAAGTTTTATACGGATATTCGAATTTCAAACATTAAAAAAGAAGGTTTTTCCATTATAAAAGAACTTGAAGAAGAAAATAAACTGGGGTTTGAACAAAAAGTAGATGAATTTGCCTACAACAATAATGCAAGTATTGAATTGTTAGACTTGAATAATCACAGTCTTTATGCAATAGGAACCATGGGAATGCACGGACAGATGCCGATGATGAAAAATAACTTTAGAATAGAGGCATATAAAAAGGTTTTAGAAGGTAAGACGGTTTTAGTTCCAATGACTCATCCACGTTTTGGGAGCCAATTTATGTTGATAGGGTTGCCAGTAAATTTATCTGGAGAGTTAGAAGGGGTTCTTTTTATTAGCTTTCCCATGGTCCCGGTACAAGAGACAGTGCAAATTTTAAAAAAACAACTTTTTTATATTACTATTATTCTTCTTATTTCTGCTTTATTGTTTTCATTTTTGCTTTCTAAAACCTTTACTAAACCTATTTTGGATATTATAAAAGTATCAGAGGAAATGGCAGAAGGACGTTTTTCAGCCCGGGTTTTCATTGAACGTAAGGATGAAATTGGGAGACTAGGAGAAACTATCAACTATATGGGACAAGAGCTCACAAAAATTGATCAATTACGAAAGGATTTAATTGCTAATGTTTCTCACGAATTACGTACTCCTCTAAGTTTAATTAAAGGTTATGCAGAAACCATTCGGGATATTAGCGGAGATCTTCCAGAAAAAAGAGACAAGCATGTAGGAATTATTATTGAAGAATCCAATCGTCTTAGCAGAATGGTTGATGATATTTTAAATCTTTCTCAAATGCAGGCAGGATATATAAAGCTGAATAGAGAATTGTTTATTATTAATCATTTGATAGAACAAGTAGTTAAAAGATATGAATGGTTGTGTTCGACGGCAGGGATTAAAATAAACTTGGAAGGTGCTATCCATGAAGTAGTTGTGGAAGCAGATGAAAATAAGATTGAACAAGTCTTGTATAATTTAATTAATAATGCCTTTTACTATTCAAAGCAAGGAGATATTGTTACTGTGGCTGTTTCTGAGGGTAACGATGTCGTTAAAATAGAAGTTTCTGATACGGGAAGAGGAATTCCAAAAGATGAGATTCCATATATATGGGATCGGTTTTATAAAATAGATGGGTCTAGTAAAAATAAGACGGAAGGAACAGGACTTGGTTTAGCTATTGTAAAAAATATTTTAGAAGCGCACCAAGCTAATTATGGAGTGGAAAGCCAATTAGACAGAGGAACAACTTTTTGGTTTGAAATAAAAAAATGGAAACAATAAATGTTCATGATTTTTTTATATTTTTATCACATTTTTATCACAACTACTCTTTATAATGAAATCATAGCTTGAATCAAGCGAATAAAATCATCAATAAGGAGAGTGTGTTGTATGAAAAAATTTATAGCTATGTTAACAGTAATAGGAATATTAGGGGCTTCAGGAGTTGTTTTTGCAGCTACAGCAAAAACGCCAGCAGAGATTGCATCGATTGTAACTGGGAAAACAGTAGAAGATATTACTAAAGAAAGAGCAGCAGGGAAAACCTATGGAACCATTGCTAATGAGGCTGGTAAACTAGAAGAGTTTAAAGTACAAATAATAGAACAAAAGAAAGAGATTCTTGACCAAAGAGTAAAAGATGGAGAAATAACTCAAGAACAGGCAGATGAAATTTATAATGCAATTAAAAATAACCAATTAACTTGTGATGGGACGGGAAATGCAGGTTTGGGTAGAAAATATGGAGTAGGTTTTGGTCAAGGATGTGGCTTAGGTTTCAGCAGAAGACAAGGAATGCATAATAATAGAAGATAACAAGTGAGAAGAGAGCCTATAAAGATAGGCTTTCTTTTTTTGTGATTTCTATACTTTTTTAAAATATTGTGCATGATAATTAATCCTAATAATAAATAATAATAATTATTAAATGGTATTGACAATTATAATCAATAAGGTTATAATAAAGTCATAGTGTTACATACTTAAAAGTTGTTATCAAATATTTATTGATTTTTAATCATGTTACTTATAAAATTTGAAGGAGGAAGGAATATGGAACAACAAAACAAATTACCTTTATTAGGAGATGCATTTCCATCAATGGAGGTCAAGACAACTCATGGAGTGAAGAGGTTACCAGAAGATTATAAAGGAAAGTGGTTTGTGCTGTTTAGTCATCCTGGTGACTTTACTCCTGTTTGTACTACAGAATTCATAAGTTTTGCTAAAAAAGCTGATGAATTTAAAGCACTGAATACAGAATTGATTGGATTATCTGTGGATCAAGTTTTTTCTCACATCAAATGGGTAGAATGGATTAATGAAAAAGCCAATGTAAAAGTCCCTTTTCCAGTAATTGCAGATGAATTAGGAAGAGTATCGATGGAATTAGGCATGTTACATGAAAGCAAAGGTACCAATACAGTTCGAGCCGTATTTATTGTAGATGATCAAGGTATTTTACGTTTAATGATGTATTATCCACAAGAAGTAGGAAGAAACGTTGATGAAATATTACGGGCTGTAAAAGCACTTCAAACTTCAGATACAAAAGGAGTAGCAATGCCAGAAAATTGGCCTAATAATCCTATGTTAGGTGATAAAATCATTATTCCACCAGCACCTACAGAAGATTTAGCCAATGAAAGGTTAGCAAAAGCAAAAGATGGAGACTTTGAGTGTTTAGATTGGTGGTTCTGTTATAAAAATTTATAAAGATATGAGAAATCATTATAAAAAGGGCTTATATTGAAATAAGCCCTTTTTTGTGTTCTAATTTATTTTTTAAATAAATCCAAAAGTCTATCAAGAAAAGTTTTCTTTTCCTGTTTTGTCTTTGAATCAACGGACGTGTTTTCTTTTTGTTCTTGTAAACGAATGGCAGGGGTTTTCATTACAAACTGGCAGGATGAATTTTTGTTGTTTTTGTTGTCAACAAAAGAAGTATATTTTTCTTCCGAAGATTTATTTTGAGCACCAATCAAATTTGAAAACAGGCTAGAAGCCTCTTTTACTTTTTTAATTCCCTTTTCATTCAAATCTTTTATACCCGTTGTTATCTCTTCCTGTCCTTTCGTTAGTTTCGTTATTTCATTAGGGAGGATATTTATTTGATCATTCATAGTTAAAAATCCATTATTGACAGAGTTAAGGCCTTCAAAAAAATCATGTAAACCAGAGGTTAACCTAGCATGTGCCTGATACATTTTATTGACTTCCTCAGGTAAAGGTTTTATTTGTTCATTCAATTGATTTATTCCTTGGGCAAAATTTTCTAATCCTTTATGGTATTGCTGATAGCCAGTAGATAAATCTTGGGTATTTTGGACTATAGTATTAAGTCCTGTACTGGATTGTTGAGAAATTTGGGTCAAAGTAGCAAGTGCTGTACCTTCTTGAAGAACACCTTGAGCTAAGGCCCTCACCTTGGGATCATCGTTTTGTGAAAGGCTTTTGGCTAAAGTCATTAGGGATTCGTGCTGATGATTTATCTCTTCTAATCCTTTATTGACGCCATAAACTCCTTTGTTTACTTCTTTTAGTCCATGATTTAATCCATCGAAGCCTTCTTGAATAGCATCGCTTTTTCCTACGATTTGGTTTATTCCAATTCCCAACACATGAATTGTATCAATAAATTGTATGCTATGATCCTTTAATTGTTTTAATCCAGTATTAAATTCTTCAAAACCTTTTGACAAAATTTTGCTTTTGGATAGTAATGTGGTTATGCCAGAAAATAGTTTTCCTATTCCTGCATTTAAAGCCTCAATTCCTTCTTGCAATAATTGATTACCGTGGAGCAATTGAGTAGAGCCTTTTTGAAGTTTTTCTCCAGCATCAGTCATTTGGTTAATACCAGAAGAAAGTCCCTGTAGATCCTTTTCTAATTCATTTGGGAAAGAGATCTTAGCTGAAGTAGAAGAAATCAGAATGGGATCTAATTCAATATTTTTTCCATCAGCTTCTACTTCAAATTCTTGTTCTCCAAAAGAAAAATGATTGAAAACAACGGTCATTGTTTTACCAATAACGGAGGTAACTCCATCATCTGTGTGAATATTAGAAAATACATCCAGATGTAAAGGAATTTGAATTTGGGTTGTTAATGGTGGTTGATTTTCTTCTTTTCCCTTAGGATTCTGAATTAGAATCTTTAGTGCCATTTTTCCTGTTTGACCAACTAATTCTTGCCCTTTAACTTCTTTACCATCTAAAAAATAACGAATATCTATGTTAATAGGTAGATCTTTAGTAAGGGTTCCTTCATAATAAATGTCTTTTTCTTTTAATAAAGCGGTTGGCCATTTGATTTGATTTCCTTCAATAACAGGTTCAATATTTTCCACTAAGCTTTTGATGTTTTCATAGTGACCATAGTCAATATAGTAGTCTTCTTCACTAGTTCCAGAGAGATGATTTACTACTGTAATATTTACAGGACGACCTTCATGGTCGAGATTTACATAGACTGTTTCATTTCTGATAATTTCAGCGTAGGCTGAAAAAGGAAATAACGAAAAAATAAGGATAAGTATTATAAGGTTTTTTAGTTTTTTCATAGGACACCTCCAATTATTCATTTCTTGGCCAGTTTAGTGTGGTTTTTGATATCAATTTGTTAAAGATGATGAGT
Source organism: Candidatus Epulonipiscium sp. (assembly GCA_012520595.1). Classification (GTDB taxonomy): domain Bacteria; phylum Bacillota; class Clostridia; order Lachnospirales; family JAAYNZ01; genus JAAYNZ01. Next base: position 14,650 of record JAAYNZ010000009.1, read on the forward strand.
AAAGAAGGAAGCACAACAAGAACTAAAATTAGGCTAATAATAGCTCCACGTCCAATAAGAAGAGTTAATTCTGAGGCACTGGAAATACTAGTTATGAAGGAGACGCTTAAAGTTCCTGTGAATAAAATAAGAGCACTCGTTAAAATAGATCTTCCTGTATCTTGGATTGTTTGAATAGCGGCTTCTTGTTTGGGGAGATTTTCTAAGTTTTCACGAAATCGAGAAGTAAATAAGATAGCATAGTCTACAGTGGCTCCCAGTTGAATGGCGCCAATAATAATAAAACTAATAAAATGAAGGACATTTCCTTGGAGATAAGGAATGGTAAGGTTAATCCATATTCCAAATTGGATAATAAAGACAAGTAGGAAAGGGATGGACATGGATTTGAAAGCAATAAGGATAACACTTCCGATCAAAAGAATAGAGATTAAAGTTACACGGGTAAAATCCCTAGAAGTTACTTCCTCAAGATCAGAATAGATGGCTGCTTCTCCGGTTACATACCATTCTTCATAATAGTTATTTGCAAGAGTCCTTATTATATGAATTGTGTTTTTGGCATCAGTTCCTTCTACAGGGCCCTTTAAAGTAACGGTTATTAAAGAGTAAGACTCCGATTCAAAGTTGTCTTTTACTTCTTTAGGAAGAAAGGAACGAGGGATTTCCATATCTACTACAGTATAAAGTCCCCTACTTTCTTTTACTTGATCTAAGGATTTTAATTCATTTAGCAAACGAATTTCCTTAAAAGGCTCTCCTTTAGGAACAAGAATAACCAATTGATTTTGGTTTGAAAATAGTTGGTTAATTTCTTCATTAGCACGATTGGAATTAGCCGAAGAAGGAATCATTTTTTCATTTGCATAATAATATTTTAAATTCGATTGTGCTAAAAATGCAGGAACAGCCATTATGACAGGAATAAAGAGAAAAAAATATTTATGTTTTACAATAAAATGAGATATTTTTTTGAAATTGGGAAGATAAATTTTATGTTGATATTTTTCGATCTTCCCATCGAACAGTAAAATGAGAATGGGAAGCAGAGTAAGCACAGATGCTAAACTAAGAAGTACACCTTTTGCAAGAACAAGACCAATATCTCTACCAATGGAGTACTTCATGACTACGAGAGCTAAAAAGCCACATATGGTAGTTAAGGCACTAGCTAGAACAGAACCAAATGTTTTTCTAATAGCCACTATCATAGCTTGTTCTTTTGTAGACTGTTGTTTTTTTTCTTCAATATAACGATGAAGTAAAAAGATGGAATAATCCATGGAGACAGCTAGTTGTAAGATCATGGAAACAGAGTTGGTAGTTACAGAAATGTCTTGAAAGATAATATTAGTACCTTGATTTAAAGCTGCAGCTACTCCGATGGCAATGAAAAAGAGAATAGGTTCGATAAAGGAGTTCATGGAGATAAAAAGAATGATGGAAATAACAATAAAAGCTACAATAGTGTAAGAAACCATTTCTTTTGTTGTCAGTGTTTGGAGATCTTTTGAAACAACTAGGGGTCCACCTACTAATCCTTTTTCTCCCACTATTTTTTCGATTTCTTTTACGGTCTCAATGAGTTGAGAAGAATGATCTTGTTTCGATAGTTGAAGCTGAAGAAGACTAGAGGTACCTGAAATAAATTCTTTTTTTATATCTTCATTAATAAAGGATTCAGGTTTTAAAAGGTCTTCTACATCATCAAGCCAAAATACTGTTTTTACTCCTTCTAGATTTTCAAGGCTTTTTTTTGTTTTTAGAATTGTGTAAATAGGTTGGTCTTTTAATAATACATAAACAGTGGACTTAATATCAAAATCGTTTTCAATTATTTTGGTGCCTTTAATCGAGTTTAAATCAGAGGGCAAATAAGCACTAAAATCATAATTTACATGTACAAACTTTCCAGTTATAAAAGAAAGTAAAATTAAAAAAGTATACAAGCTGAGGATGATTTTTTTGTGTGTAACAATAAAATTTGCGAAACGATCCATTTGACACCTCCTGTAATTAATTTAAACATATGATTTAAACGAGTGTTTAAATTTATTTTAAATCGAAACAGGAATAAAATCAAGAGCAAACAAATAGTTTTTAATAAAAGAAAAAGAAAAAACATATCTATTGCAATATGGATAAAATCAAATTTTCTACATATTGAAGCCGTATATCTTCTTTAGATAAATCAAGAAAGAATTCTTTAGAACCATAATAGTTGGAAATAACTTGGAATATAATAGGACCTAAAATTCCAGAGAAAATTTGAGTATATTTAAAATTAAGCAATTGTTCATCACTGATTCCAGTAATAGTACCAATGATTTTTTGAATCTCTTCTTTAAAATCTGTATTGATAAAAAAATTCTTGATAATGTTAGAGTCATAAGTTACATCTTCTAATACTAAATTGGCTGTTAAGGTAATGAGAGCAGGATGTTTAAACATAAAGTTCATCAAATGATTGGCCCAAGTTAGTAATTTTTTTGTGGCTGTCATTGTTATATCGTTGAGAATATCACTTTGCATTTTATATAAAATATGAGAGTAGTGTTTTTCTACTTCTTTTAATAAGTTTTTTTTACTTCCAAAGTGGTAATTAATGGAGGCTACATTTACTCCAGCTTTATCAGCAATTTCTCTTGTTGTCATATCACCCTTAGAGCCAAAAAGTTCAATAGTTACTAAAAGTATTTTTTCCCGTGTATTTAAATATTGAGTATTCATGATATATCACTCCTGTTGTTAAAATTATTCTATGTTTATTTTACAGGTTATATAAGAATCTTGCAAAGAAATTATAAATAAAAAAGTAAAAACTTGTTGGGGAAAATGATAGGAGGATTTTATGAATTATTTTAAATTTAAGAAAAAGAAGTTAATACAATTAATAAAGAAGAAAGATAGGACGATACAAAAGTTAAAAGAAGAAAATAAAAAACTATCTTATTATGCCAGTAGAGATGATATGACCCATTTGTGGAATCGTAGGATGGGCATGGAGTGGCTTAATGAAGAGATTTATCGATGTCGATTTCATAATGATCCGATTACCATCTGTTTTATTGATTTAGATAATTTAAAACAGATTAATGATCAGTTTGGGCACCAACAAGGAGATCGATTTATAAAGGCATTTAGTATTCTTTTGAAAAAACAGATACGAAAAGGAGACAAAGCTTTTCGTATGGGAGGGGATGAATTTATGATTATTTTCCCAAATACGACAAAAGAAGAAGCGACTCACATTGTTAATCGCATTCATCAAAAAATACATGATTTAAATCAGAAACAGATACTTCCTTTTATTATGTCTTTTAGTCATGGACTATGTGAATATACAAGAGAATATGTAGGTACCGTTAGTGAACTAATCAATCAAGCAGATCAAGATATGTATCGGAGCAAAGGTAAGAAAAATAAATGATACTACATTTTTATTTTTAATTTTTTATTCTAATAAATAGAAGAGACAAGTAAAGGGTGGAATGCATGTGTTTTGGGAATTAAAAAATTTTTAATGTGAACGTGTAAAAAAGGCCTTGACAATAAATACAGTATAGGATACAATGTAAAAAACATTTTTATAAAGAATAAATAAAGGCGATGAAAAGAAGAGTAAGCAATGGACGCTTTTACAGAGAACCCAGTTTGCTGAGAATGGGGAAGTTAGAAATTGCTGAATATGGTCTTGGAGCTGCGTACCGAAAACATTTTGTTTAGGCTACGACGGGTGCACCCGTTATTGTGATATGCTATCGATAATTTTTTTTGTCCGTAGCAGATGAGGTCTATATTGTGAGATATAGACAAATTTGAGGTGGTACCACGAAGCGATGCTCTCGTCCTCGAAAAAATAATTTTTCGGGGGTGAGAGCTTTTTTATATTTATTTTTCAGGGATAAGTATTTAGAAAGGAGGAAATTATATGAATATTTTAATTGCAGGTGCATGGCCTTATGCAAATGGATCTTTGCATATTGGTCATATAGCTGCACTTTTGCCAGGCGATGTTTTAGCCAGATATCATAGGGCTAAAGGAGATACTGTCTACTATGTTTCAGGTAGTGATTGTTACGGAACCCCTGTTTCTATTCGGGCAAAACAAGAAAATAAAGCCCCCAAAGAAATCAGTGATTATTATCATAGGGAATTTTTAGAATGCTTTACAAAGTTAGGATTTAGCTATGATTTATATGGTAAAACTTCACAGAAAGAGCATCAAGATTTTGTGACTCAGTTTCATAAAACAATGTATGATAGTAAATATATTTTTGAAAAGATGATCCCGCAAGCATTTTGTGAGAATTGTAATATGTTCCTTGCAGATCGTTTGGTTCTTGGAGATTGTCCAGAGTGTGGAGAAAAAGCTAGAGGTGATCAGTGTGATTTTTGTGGAAAGGTTCTTGAGCCTGAAGCACTTATGAAACCCATATGTTCAATTTGTCATAATTCAACAATATTTAAGGAAAGCAAACATTTGTATATAGCCATATCAAAATTAGAAAAAGAATTAAGGGATTTTATCAATGAACATCCTCTTTGGCGTAAAAATGCCATTTCTTTTTCAAACAGATATATTGATGAGGGGCTTAGAGATAGGACAATCACTCGTGATTTAGATTGGGGTATTAACGTTCCAATGGAGGGGCTTGAAGATAAAAAAATTTATATTTGGGCAGAAAATGTTCTTGGTTATTTATCAATGAGTCATGTTTTAACAGAGGAGCGAGGTCAAAGTTTTGAAGAACTATGGAGTAATAGTGCAAAACATTATTATGTTCATGGTAAGGATAATATTCCTTTTCACACCATCATATTACCATCCCTTTTGATTGCTAATGGAAAAGGGTATCATTTACCAGATGAAGTAATATCAAGTGAGTATTTAACCTTAGAAGGTAAGAAAATATCAACTAGTCAAAATTGGGCTATTTGGATCAAAGATATTGTAGATAAATATAATCCAGACTCTTTACGATATTTTCTTATTGCTAATGGGCCAGAAAAAAGGGATACTGATTTTTCGTGGAGGGAGTATGTAAATAGCCACAATAGTGAATTACTTGGTGCTTATGGCAACTTAATTAATCGAAGTCTTGTTTTTATAGAAAAGTATTTTGATTGTAAAGTGCCAAATGGAACCCTTGATGCACAAATAGGTCATCAGATATCAGATGCATATAAAATTGTAGGAGTTAAGATTGAAAAAGGCTTATTTAAAGAAGGGCTAGATCAAATCTTTACTCTTGTTAGAAATGCTAATAAGTATTTTGATAGAGAAAAGCCTTGGGAAACACGTATTACAAATATATCAGCTTGTGAAAATACATTATTTAATTGTGTACAAATGATTGCCAATCTTTCAATTTTATTAAATCCTTTTATACCTTTTTCATCAAAAAAAGTACAACAATGGTTAGCGTTATCTAATAGTTGGAAAGAACAATACGTTAGCATACATTCGGTAATTCCTAAAATAGAAATATTGTTTGAAAGAATTGATAAAAAGGTCATCGAAGAAGAGGTTGAAAGATTGTATAAATTTATATTAAGCTAAATCATAAGATTGAAGGTATGGATTTATCATGTTATAATATTTAAATAATTATAGGATTTACCCTCTAATAGATAAAGGATATTATATTATGAAACCATTTAAAAAGGTAAATGGAATATGACATAAGTCGTAAGAAAATTAAAAAATTAGAATGTTTATATTAATGATAGTATTAATTAGAAGTTTGAAAGGAGATTAAAAATGAGAATCGAAACAAAATGTTTACATGAAGGGTATAAACCTAAAAACGGGGATCCAAGAGCCCTACCTATTTATCAAAGTACGACCTATAAATATGATTCTGCAGAACATATTGGGAAATTATTTGATCTTACAGCAGCAGGACATATGTATTCTCGTATTTCAAATCCTACTGTAGCTGCCGTAGAAGAAAAGATTGCTGCATTAGAAGGTGGAGTAGGTGCTTTATGTACCACATCGGGGCAAGCTGCTTCTTTAATCAGTATTCTTAATATTATGAAAGCAGGAGATCACTTTATTAGTGCATCAACCATTTATGGTGGAACTATTAATCTTTTTGCAGTTACACTGAAAAAGTTTGGAATCGAATGTACTTTTGTTGAGCCAGATGCACCAGAAGAAGAAATCCAAAAAGCGTTTCAACCGAATACAAAAGCTGTTTTTGGAGAAACTATTGCCAATCCTGCTATTTCTGTACTTGATATTGAAAAATTTGCAAAAATCGCTCATAAAAACAATGTACCTCTTATTATTGACAATACTTTCGCCACACCCATTCTTTGTAGGCCCATTGAATTTGGAGCTGACATTGTGATCCATTCTACTACAAAATACATGGATGGTCATGCAGTACAAATAGGTGGAGTGATTGTTGATAGTGGAAATTTTAGTTGGACAAATGGAAAATTTCCAGAATTTACAGAGCCAGATGAATCCTATCATGGAGTTGTCTATGCAAAGCAATTTGGAAAAGAAGCTTATATCACTAAGGCCCGAGTACAGTTGATGAGAGACTTAGGAGCGTATCCATCTGCCAATGCAGCGTTTCTTTTAAATCTAGGTCTTGAAACTCTTTCTGTTAGGATGGAAAGACATTGTTCGAATGCTAAAAAAGTAGCAGAGTTTTTAAGTCGTTCCGATAAAGTGGAGTTTGTAAATTATCCAACTTTAGAAGGAAGCAAATACCATGATCTTAGTAAAAAATATTTACCTTTAGGGTGTAGTGGAGTCATTTCTTTTTCCATTTACGGAGATAGAGAGGCTGGCATTGCATTTATGGATGGTTTACAACTAGCTTCCAATGTAGTGCATGTTGCTGATATACGAACTTGCGTGCTCCATCCGGCTAGTTCAACCCATCGACAGCTTACTGATAGTCAATTGATAGCAGCGGGAATTACTCCTGGTTTGATTCGGCTTTCTGTAGGGTTGGAGAATGTGGATGATATTATTGAAGATATTCGACAAGCTTTAGAAAAGATATAAAAGATTAAAAAAAAACCCCCTTTTTATTTTTTAAAAATGAAAAGGGGGTTTTTTTTAGTAGAATCCTCATAAAAAGGGACGAATAATACTTTATTTAAAGGAGTTCAGGCAAAGAAATAGGAATTTTTAAAATTGAGTAACAGTATTACTAAACTTAAAGTAAAGTCTTTATAAAATTTCTCTTGAAATATTATTGGTTTACGTATATAATTACAATACTCATGGTCTGTAATATTTCGTAGTGAATATGACATACTATACAAAGCATGTCATCAATGAAAAGGAGGAAAAAAAGAGATAAGATGAAAAAAATATCGAATAATAAAATGAAGTTACACGGTTTTAATAATTTAACGAAAACCCTTTGCTTTAACATGTATGATATTTGTTATACGAAAACACCAGAAGATCGCAAAGCATATATTGAATATATCGATGAACAATATAATGCGGAGCGGTTGACTCATATTTTAACTACGGTTACTGACATTATTGGTGCCAATGTATTAAATATTGCAAAGCAAGATTATGAGCCACAAGGGGCAAGTGTAACACTTCTTATTTCAGAAGGTCCTGTGACCCATGGAAAAGAGGAATTACAGCAGGCTTCTCCAGGACCCCTTCCCAATATGGTATTAGGCCATTTAGATAAAAGCCATATTACCGTACACACTTATCCAGAATCTCATCCCTATGAAGGGATCAATACATTCCGAGCTGATATCGATGTATCTACCTGTGGGAAGATTTCGCCTTTAAAAGCATTAAATTATCTTATTCACTCTTTTGATACAGATATTATGACGATTGATTATCGGGTGCGAGGATTTACTAGAGATATTACAGGACATAAGTTGTTTATTGACCATAAAATTGATTCTATACAAAATTTTATTCCTGCTCATATTCGCCGCCTTTATAATATGATTGATGTGAATGTATATCAAGAAAATATTTTTCATACCAAATGCAAATTAAAAAAATTTGATTTAGATAACTATTTGTTTGGCTACAATAAGGAAAATTTACATCCTGGTGAAGCACAATTGATTGCTAAAAAAGTGAGAAGAGAAATGGATGAAATTTTTTATGGTACCAATGTAAAAGAAGCCATGTTTGATGTGGAGGACTATGATGAATCATTCTAAAACTCCACTTTTAGATACTGTTTATCGTTATGCTCAATCCAATGTTACTTGCTTTGATGTACCAGGGCATAAGCAGGGAAGTTACTTGCCAGAATTACAAAGTATTTGGAGCGAAATGACATTAAAAATGGATGTTAATTCCTCAAAAATCGTTGACAATTTATCTCATCCCATAGGGGTTATTAAAGAGGCAGAAGATCTTCTGGCAGATGCCTTTGGATGTGATCACGCTTTTATGCTTGTTAATGGCTCTACTTCAGGAATTCAATATATGATTTTAAGTACAGTACAAGCGGGAGATAAGGTGCTTTTGCCTAGAAATGTTCATAAATCAGCCATTAATGCATTAATTTTATCAGGAGCGAAACCAATTTTCATGGAACCTTCTATTGATTCTTTTTATGGGATTGTTAATGGAGTTACGATAGAACAGGTAAAGTATGCTTTTGATTTAAATGATGATATCAAGGCTCTTTTTTTAGTATATCCTACCTATTTTGGTGTGGCTAGCGACATTGAGGCTATCATTGATTTTGCTCATAGCAAAAAAGTTCCTGTTTTGATTGATCAAGCCCATGGAACCCATTTTTCTTTTCATCCAGACTTACCAAAAGGAGCTAGTTTTTTAGGGGCTGATTTAGTTACTATGAGTATGCACAAAACAGGAGGTTCGTTAACTCAATCATCTGTTTTATTTCATAATGAAGGTTTGATTTCAAAGCATAAAGTTCGTTCCACTGTTAATTTATTACAAACAACATCAGCCTCGTATTTATTGATGTGTTCTATTGATCTAGCACGGAAAAAACTGATGTTAGAAGGCAAAAAGAATTTAGGACGATTACTATCTTTAACGAAGGAAGCAAAGGACAAAATTAATAGGATACCAGGTCTTAGCTGTATCACTAAAGAGGATTATATTGATGGGCAAGGCGTTTTTGATTATGATGATTTAAAGGTAGTAATTCGTGTTTCTGATTTGGGTTTATCTGGTTTTGAAGTATATGATATCATGAGAGACAAATATAATATTCAATTAGAGTTAGCTGAACCCCATGTGATTTTAGCAGTTGTGTCTTTTGGTGATAACGAAGATACTCTTGCGCGTTTAGTTACAGCATTACAAGATGTAAGCCAGCAATATTATGGCAAACAAGCTCCTCAAAACATTGACAGCAGTACTATTTTAAAGGCACCTAAGTTAAAAATGAGTCCCAGAGATGCTTTCTATCATCCTAAAAAACAAGTGCACATTGAAGAAACCCAAGGATTGATTAGTGGAGAATCAGTAATGGTTTATCCACCTGGAATTCCCCTTATTATTCCAGGTGAAATGATAACACAACAGTTGATTGATCATTATCTGTATTTGCAAAAGGAGGGGGCTTTGATTTTACATGATGATGAAGATCTTTATCAAATACAAGTAATTGATACTAGTCAGGAGGATAATATGATTGATTTATGGTATACAGAATATCATCAAGATGATACTCGATTTTCAATTAAAGTAACAGAACATCTACACTCTGAAAAAACAGAATTTCAACAAATTGATTTTTTTGATAGTGTAACCTTTGGACGTTTTTTTACATTGGATGGCTTGATGATGGTTACAGAAAAAGATGAATTTATTTATCATGACATGATTTGTCACGTACCCATGGCAGTTAATCCTAAAATAGAAAAGGTTTTAATCATTGGTGGAGGAGACGGAGGTACTGCTAGAGAAGTTTTGCGTTATCCTAATGTAACTCATGTAGATATGGTAGATATTGATGAAAGGGTAGTACGACTTTGCCAACAATATTTACCACAAACAGCTTGTGCACTTGATAATGACCCACGTCTTTCGTTACACTTTGAAGATGGACTTGTTTTTGTACAAGAAAGCAAAATAGCTACGTATGATTTGATATTAGTGGATTCGACAGATCCCATTGGACCAGGAGAAGGATTATTTACGTATGATTTTTACAAGAACTGTAATCGTATTTTAAAAGAAGATGGTATTTTAATCAACCAGCATGAAAGCCCTTATTATCCTAGTGATGCTTATGAAATGAAACGGGCTCATGATAAAATCAAAGAGACTTTTCCCATTGCAAAGATTTATCAGTTTCACATGCCTACCTATCCATCTGGTCACTGGCTTTTTGGTTTTGCTTCTAAAAAATATGATCCAATTAAAGATTTACAAAAGGAAACTTGGGAGGCCATGGGCTTAAAAACAAAATACTATAATACAGATCTCCATGTAGGGGCTTTTGCATTGCCCAACTATGTAAAGGAAATGTTAAATCATGAAAAAGATCGATAAGATGCATACATTTATAGGAATGGATCACTCCTATGAAGAGGCAGGGGTTGTGCTGGTAGGTGTTCCCTTTGATGGCACTACCAGTTATCGACCTGGTACTCGTTTTGCTCCTAATCAAATTCGGATGGATTCTTATGGGTTAGAAACGTATTCACCTTATTTAGACAAAGACTTAGAAGATGTAGCTCTTAATGATATAGGAGACATTTCTATTCCTTTTGGTAATACGGTTAAGGCTTTAGAAACCATTAAAGAAACAGTTACTGCAATAGTAAAGGATGATAAAAAACCTTTTGTCATAGGTGGAGAACATTTGATTAGTTTACCTGTGGTAGAAACTTTAGTAAAAAAACACTCTGATCTTCATATTTTGCATTTTGATGCACATACAGATTTAAGAGAGCATTACTTAGGAGAGAAACTGAGTCATGCTACAGTTATGAGGCGAGTGCATGATCTGGTAGGAGATGGACGTATTTTTCAGTTTGGTATTCGTTCAGGTACAAAAGAAGAATTTATATGGGCTAAGGAACATACTTATTTGCGTCCCTTTGATTTGGATACCTTAGAACAAAAGATTCCATCCTTAATGAAGAAACCGATCTATTTATCCATTGATTTGGATGTATTAGATCCTTCCATTTTTAGTGGTACTGGTACTCCAGAGCCAGGAGGAATTACTATGAAAGAATTACTAAATGCTTTCATCCTTATGCAGAAATTATCTTTTGCAGGAGCTGATGTTGTAGAGTTATCACCACATTATGATCCAAGTGGTGTTTCTACAGCCGTTGCTTGTAAAGTCATCAGGGAGGTTGCCCTTTTGCTTTGTGAATAGTTTTCTGAATAAAAGATCATATGTAACGAGAAATTTTATTTTATATATTGCTTTTCCAAGAATAAAACATTTTGATTGCACAATTCAAATAAAAAGCCTATTATAATGACATAATAGGCTTTTTATTTTTAGAAAATAGATATTTTTTTGTGAAGAAAGTGTTACTATAAAATTAGAGATTTATTGTTGTGAAAAATTATATAAAGGTGATAAAAATGAAAAGCATGTTTGCTTATAAAACAGAAATTGGTGAGATTACAATATTAGAAAGTAATAATACGATTGTAGGCTTGGATTTTGATTCTATATGGGACATAGAAGGAGTTAAAGTTCAAGAAACTCCCTTGTTGAAGGAAGCTGAGAAACAATTAAGAGAATATTTTTTAGGAAAAAGAAAAAACTTTGAACTTCCTTTAGCACCTGATGGTACAGAGTTTCAAAAGAATGTTTGGAAGGTTTTACAAACCATTCCCTATGGTACAACATGGAGTTATAAAGAAGTAGCTCAGAAAATAGGCTCTCCAAAAGCATATAGGGCTGTTGGTATGGCAAATAATAAAAATCCTATTTCTATATTTATTCCATGCCACCGCGTTATAGGTTCAAATGGAAAGCTTGTAGGTTATGGAGGAGGATTGAATATAAAAAAATATCTTTTAAATTTAGAGCAATTATATTAGACTATTATATAAAAGTTATATTTCACATTAATGAATCAAATAAATGGGGGGTTATAGGAAATGTAAATAATGCAATAAAAGATATTGGGAAATAAGATGTGCTATGTACTATTAAAAAAGATGAAGTATTTAAGGAGGCTTATTTTTGAAAGAGAGATTAAGTTTTAAGCAAAATTTATTAATAGGTTCATTATTATTTGGATTATTTTTTGGTGCGGGTAATTTGATTTTTCCGGTACAAATGGGACAAGCAGCGGGAAGTCATGTTACGACAGCTACCATTGGGTTTTTAATTACAGGTGTAGGACTGCCTATATTAGGAATTGTTGCATCGGCACTTTCAGAAAGTGAAAGTTTATTTGATATGGCAAAACCTATAAGTTCTAGCTATGCACTTCTGTTTACCTGTTTATTATATTTAACCATTGGTCCATTATTTGCTATTCCACGTACTGCTACAGTTGCATTTGAAGTGGGGATGCATCCTTTTATTGGAGAAGAACATTTAAGGTTAGGCCTGTTTGTTTTCTCATTTGTTTTTTTACTTTAACTCTTTATTTTTCACTACGACCGGGGCGAATCCTAGATTGGGTAGGCAAATATCTTACTCCTGTCTTTTTAGTACTTTTGTCCATTTTATTAATAGCAACTTATGTAAGACCAATGGGACAAATAAACCAGTATCAACCTCAAGGGAATTATGTTACTCAATCATTATTTACTGGTTTATTAGATGGTTATAATACAATGGATGCCTTAGCATCTCTAGCGTTTGCTATTATCATTATTTCTAATATAAAAAACTTAGGTGTTAAAAAGTCTGGTATTATTGCTGTTGAAACATTTAAATCAGGTCTAGTTAGTATTATTGGAATGACTATTATTTATGCATCATTAGCATACATGGGGGCTAGTAGTTTAGGCAGTGTAAATCGTGCTAGTAATGGAGGAGTTATTTTATCTATGGTAAGCAATCATTATTTTGGTTTCATCGGTAAAATATTACTAGCTGCGATTGTAGGAGTTGCATGTTTAAAAACTTCCATTGGCTTGATAACTTCTTGTTCTGAAATGTTTAGTAAAATGTTTCCTAAATCCATTTCTTATAGAAGGTATGCTATTTTAATTACACTTTTTTCTTTTATAATTGCTAATTTTGGATTAAATAATATAATTCAGTTATCATTACC
>JAAYNZ010000117.1 GCA_012520595.1 Candidatus Epulonipiscium sp.
GAGAGTTGCAAATGTTGCAACAAGAGAATGATTTCTTTTTTTCCTATTTGATACGAGTAATCGGTATATTGCCTTGTGACGTAGTTAGTTTGTATATGGGATCCATTGAAATATCCTATCCCCAATATATCTTAGGAGGCGTTTTGGGATTTTTACCAAGGGTCATTGCAACTACCTTAATTGGAGGAAGTATTACGGATCCTCGATCCTCTACATTTTTATTTGCTTGTTTATTTAATATTTTTCTAACCCTTGTTTCTCTAGGATTGTATAGAAAAGGTGTTTTAAAGCATAAAGGAAGGCTGAGCTAATCAGCCTAACACTTGTTGTGCGATTTTAACTGATTCTCTAGCATCTTTGGCATAAAAATCAGCTCCAATCATAGCAGCATAGTCTTTTGTTAGAACGGCACCTCCCACCATTACTTGGCAGGTAGGATATTGTTCTTTTAAAGCCTTTATGGTAAGTTCCATGTTTTTCACAGTGGTTGTCATCAAAGCACTAAGTCCTACGAGAGAAACCTTTTCTTCTTCTACTGTATCCAAGACCTTTTGGATGGGAACGTCTTTACCTAAATCACATACTTCATAACCATAGTTTTCTAAAAGTATTTTTACAATATTTTTACCAATATCGTGGATATCTCCTTTTACAGTAGCCAATACAATTTTACCCTTTTTTATAGGTTCTTTATTTTCAGTGTTTTTCATCATATCTTCTTTTATGACTTCAAAAGCTTTTTTAACAACTTCTGCCGATTGGATCAGCTGAGGTAAAAAAATTTCACCTTTTTCGTATTTTTCTCCTACCATATCAAGGGCTGGGATGAGATATTGATTGACAATCTCTAAGCCCTTGGTATTTTTTAAAAGCTCCTTTACGAGGCTGGTTCCTTCTTCTTTTAACCCGTCAATGACGGCTTTTTTTAAGTCTATGTTTTTAGGAGGAGAAGAGGGAGCTTTTGTCATTACAGCAGAATATCTTTTAATATAGGAGGTACCATTTTTATCATAATTCCAAAGTAAATTAAAAGCGGCTACTGTATTAATCATATCATCTTCCATAGGATTTAGAATGGGAGCATCCAAACCTGCTGAAAGTGCAGTAGCTAGAAAAGTTCGATTTAGGATACCTCTTGCAGGCAAGCCAAAGGATACATTACTAATCCCTAAGGTAGTCATAACTCCAAGCTTTTCTTTCACAAGTCTGACCGCTTTTATGGTTTCTTTTACTTCTTCTTGCTGGGCTGAAGCAGTAAGAACAAGACAGTCTACGATCATATCTTCTTTTTCGATTCCGTAGCTTTTTGCTTTTTTTAGGATGCGTTCAGCAATCAAAAGTCTTTCTTCCCCAGTTTTAGGAATCCCTTTATGATCCAATGTTAAAGCGATAACAAGACAACCATATTTTTTTGCAATAGGGAAAATGGCATCCATAATCTCATCGTCCCCGTTTACAGAATTAATAATAGGTCGCCCATTGCAAATTCGAGCTCCCGCTTCAATCACCTCAGGAACAACACTGTCAATCTGCAGAGGAAGAGTAACAATTCCTTGGATTTCTTTTATGGCTTGTATCATAAGAGCTTTTTCATCAATTTCAGGAAGTCCTACGTTAATATCAAGAATATGAGCACCATGTTCTTTCTGGTTAATGGCTTCTTTTAATAAATAATCCATATCTCCTTGCACCAAAGCTTTTTTCAACAATTTCTTGCCCGTAGGATTGATCCGTTCTCCTATGATCTTTACTTCTCTACCTAATGTTACAGTATAGGTAGAAGAACTGGCTGCGGTTATCCTTTTCCCTTGAGGGGGAAGAGGTTTTACGTTTTTTAAGCCTTTTTTTAGTTCTTTTATATGATCTGGTGTTGTTCCACAACAACCTCCTAATAGAAGAACTCCTTGTGTTGCCATTTCTACAGCCCATTTTTGAAATTCTTCTGGTGTGATGTCAAATACTGTTTCATCATTGACTAATTTGGGCAATCCGGCGTTGGCTTGAACAATAACAGGGATTGTGGAATAGGCAAGGACTTGGGATAAGATTGGCATCATTTCTTTAGGACCTAAGGAACAGTTAAGCCCTAAGGCTGTGATTCCTAAGCTTTGTAATACATTAACCATAGTGAGAGGATCTGTACCTGTAAGAGTTCTTCCATCTGATTGAAAGGTCATGGTACAGATGATAGGAAGTTCCGTATTTTCCTTTGCTGCTAAGATGGCCGCTTTGGCTTCGTAAAGATCCGACATGGTTTCGATTAAGATTAAATCTGCCCCCGCTTTTGCCCCAATAATGATTTGTTCTTTAAAAACATCATAGGCTTCTTCAAACCGAAGGGTGCCATAAGGTTCCATTAATTGGCCAAGGGGACCAATATCCAAAGCAACCAACTGGCCCTTAGCGGTTTCTTTAGCGATGGCTACTCCTTTTTGTATCACTTGTTCCAAAGAAAAAGAAGTGTGATTTAATTTATATCGATTGGCTCCAAAGGTGTTGGCGGTAATGACATCAGCCCCCGCTTGTATGTATTGCTGGTGGATCTTCTTGATTAAGGCAGGGGAGTGGATGTTATAACTTTCTGGTAGTTCTCCTGCTTTCATTCCAAATTGTTGAAGCATGGTCCCCATGGCACCGTCAAAAACAAGAAACTCATCAAAATGTAATTTTTTATTCACTTGCAAAACCTCCCTAGATTTCGATAACTACAATTTTCCTTTTGACAGGTAGAACATTTATCAACCGGATCATCGGTTTTTTCTTTTTGCCATCCTATAAAGGCTGTTACAGATTTTCTTGGCAATAGAAGATTACTTTCATTAACAGTCAGTCCTATTTTGGAATATGTTTTTAGAACTTTAGCAATTTCCTTTTGAAGGGTCATGGGCAAGTCACCGTAACCTGGACTATATCGGGGAGTCATATAATATCCCTCTTTTTCAGCTTTTTTACTAATTTCTTCTTCTATGTGGTCACAAAGGGCTTCGATAGCAGTAGAAGCACAGGCATCTAATACAATACTTTTGGTCATATGGGTTTTTGAATAATAGGCAATTCTTTGATCCACCTCTAATCCTAAAGAAGCGGCCATTATTACACATTTATCTGATTTTTGGAGATGATGACAAAGATCTTTACTCTGGGTGGTCAGAGTTGTATTTTTTAAGAAGATCCGATTTTCATCTCTGAAGATATCATAAATGTCATATACATAGTTTTTTTTCATGATGTCAAGGATTTCAGTCATACATTCATGTAAAAGCTGATTTGTATTTTCGTCAATATTTTGATTATTGTAGCCTAAGTATCGCAAGACTTCTGTTTTTTCTATATTCATATTTCCGCCTCCAATTGAGAACATATTACACCAAAACAAGGGTAAAAGGCAAGAAATTTTATTAAAATGAAAAAACACTTGACAAGACAGAATATTTGGCATAAAATTCTTTTAACTATTAAAAATAAATAAAAGCTTATCCAGAGTGGTGGAGGGACTGGCCCTAGGAAACCCGACAACCGGCATTATGATTTGAATGCATCGGTGTTAAATCCTGCAGAAAAGAATTCAATTCTGAGAGATAAGAGAGAGTATTACTACAATGGTATGATGTTTTTTAAGTAAAAGCTACTTTCTTATTGGAAAGTAGCTTTTTTTAAACCAACCTTTAAATCAATGTATGGAAGGAAGATTAAAATGAAAATCAAAGATTTATTTAAAACAGGCCCCGTTATTTCCCTAGAAATATTTCCGCCTAAGCCAGATATGCCGGTAGATACTATTTTTAATACAATTCATGAGTTAGCCGATTTACATCCTGGTTTTATCAGTGTAACCTATGGTGCTGGAGGAAGTGGCAAGGGACATACGGTACAAATCGCTGATGTAATACAAAATCAATATGGCATCGAGGCCTTGGCTCATTTGACTTGTATGAACGCTACACCAGAAGAAATTAATGATGTTTTACAAAGATTACAAGGTGTCAATGTAAAAAACATATTGGCCTTACGGGGAGACCCACCTCAAGATAAAAGTTTTATTCCACCGAAAGAAACCCCCTATCAGTATGCTAAGGATTTGATCCTTCACATTCAAGACTTTGGTGGTTTTTCCATAGGAGCTGCTTGTTACCCTGAATATCATATAGAAGCCCAAGATCCCATATCAGACCTTAAAAACTTAAAAGAAAAAGTAAATTCGGGAGTGGATTTTCTGATTACTCAATTGTTTTTAGACAATCAGTTTTTTTATGATTTTAAAGAAAAATTAGATTTAATGGATATATCTGTTCCTGTGTCTGCGGGTATTATGCCTGTTATCAATAAAAGGCAAATGGAGCGGATAACAAAATTATGTGGAGCTAGCATTCCAGCTAAATTCAAACGTATTTTAGGTAAGTATGAAGATAACCCAAAGGCTCTTAAAGAAGCTGGCATTGTCTATGCAACAGAGCAAATCATTGATTTATTATCTTGGGGAGTGGATGGAATTCATCTATATACCATGAATCGAGCAGAAGTAGCAAGAGAGATTATAGAACCTATCGCAGCCATTCGGGATCACTTGGTAACACACCCCTAATTTTTTGATTGGAAAGAAGGCTAGAAAAAGGAAGTCAGATAGGATAAAATAGATATAAGTAGTTTGTGATAAAAGGAGATAGATAAAGAGGGTAATTATGAAAAACAAGTATTATACCACGTTTGTTTTGATATTGGTTTTATTTATTTTAGCCATTACGGGATTTATTTTTTACCGCATTAATCGTACACTGCATCGTATGGAACAAAATACAGAAATCATCGTACCAGATCAGGTTCCTGCCTATCATTTTACTATGATCTATAAAGATACAGATGACTCCGTTTGGTTTTCTATAAAAAAAGGAGTAGAGAAAG
The DNA here is from genome assembly GCA_012520595.1 of Candidatus Epulonipiscium sp. GTDB lineage: Bacteria > Bacillota > Clostridia > Lachnospirales > JAAYNZ01 > JAAYNZ01. The sequence continues at coordinate 4,900 of JAAYNZ010000117.1, forward strand.
CTTCCAAAGAATTTAATGTAGCTGTAGAATTTAACGGTTCAAACAGCTTGAGTAAGGATGAAATGTTGAAATATTTTGAAATTGGAATTGCTTCTAAAGTAGATGGAATTATAACCTATGTATGGGATGAAGAAAAGGCCAGCTCTCTCATTGAGCGTGCTGTAAATCAAGGAATTCCTGTTATCACCATGGGGTCTGATGCAAAAGACAGTAAGCGTGCCGCATTTGTAGGTGTAAATACATATCATACAGGAATACAGCTTGGACGAATGCTGATAGCGGCCACAGGTGGACAAGGGGAAGTAGCTGTGTTTGATGATGCTGAACAACAGGAAAAAGTCCTTGTACAAAACCTAATGATGCTAGGTATACGAGATGCCATACAACAATATCCTGACATCCATATTTCCACCATTGAATATAATAATTCGGATTTTCTTGGAATTGAAGATGCTATTGGCCACGTACTCAGTGGTAACTCTCAATACAGCACCATCGTATGTACTTCAGAAAAAGAAACCACCGTTGTGGCAGAGAGATTGGTTGACCTAAATAAGGTAGGTTATCATATTATTGGTTATGGTGACTCCTCCGAACTTTTGCGATATATTGAAAAAGGAGTTGTTTTTGGAACTGTAACAACCAATTTTGAGCAGATGGGATACGATACCATTCGAGCTATGGTAGATATAAAAGAAAAAGGTAGAACATCTGCCTATTTTACAGTGGATACTTCTTTAATTACAAAAAACAATGTTTCTGAATATATAAAGGCTGGAGAAGAGTAAAATGCATTTATGGAAAGAGTTTACGGTTTTTTGGAATAAAAATAAATTGAAAAAGAAACTGATGGTATATTTTATGGTAACCATTGTACTTATGAGTGCAACTAGTATTTTTCCGTTTTATACCATTAGTGTTTTGATGGAACAAATGAGCGATACTTTTGAAATGAATGTAAAGCTTAATTCTCTTCATAAGACCTTAGACCAGTTACACCACGTATATGAAGATTATTTGACTTTTCGATATTCAAGAAGTCTTGACGAGTATTATAAATATTATAATCAGCTAAAGGGAGAAACTGATTCCATAAGATTGGATTATAGTCATACTCAAAATATGCTGCTTATGAAAGACATTAAGAATATGATATCTACTTATCTAGAAGAAACGGATGCGGCAGTGATGGCAAGAAGAGGTAGAGCCATTGATGAATATCAACTCTACTATTATGAGAGCAATAAAATTTTTGGATACATAAATGAATACATACAACGATTGAATAATTCTTTATTTATGCAAAATACAGATCGGTATCTATCAGTAAAAAGCAGTGTCTATCTTGTAGAAACTTTGAATATAGGAATTATCTTTTCTATCGTTTTTCTTAATATTATATTGATGTTGTGGTTTACCTATAAGATTACAAAACCAATTTCTGATCTTTCAAAAGCTGCTGATGAGATTACACAAGGAAATTATGATGTGCCTCCTATAAAAGTAGATGGTGATGATGAAATAGGTATTATGGCAGAGGCTTTTAATCGTATGACCCAAAGTATTCGAGAATATGTGAGTGAAATTAAAGAAAAAGCAGAATTAGAAAGCATGTTGAAGGAACAAGAAATGGAAAATTTGCGGATTAAGAACGACCTGAAAGAAGCAGAGCTTCATGCCTTACAGGCGCAAATGAATCCCCATTTTTTGTTTAATACACTTAATACGGGAGCACAACTTGCCATGTTAGAAGGTGCTGACCGAGCTTGTACATTTATTGAGCATGCAGCAGAGTTGTTTCGCTATAATATTAGAAACTTGGACAACCCTGTTACTCTTGGTGACGAGATAAAAAACATAGAGAATTATATGCATTTATTAAAAGAACGTTTTGCAGACAAAGTAGAGTTCGTACTAGAAAAAGAACAAAGTATTTTGGATGTAAAGATGCCTAGCATGATTTTACAACCTATTATAGAAAATGCATGGATCCATGGACTTGGGGATGTAGAGTATACAGGGATCATACGGGTGAAGGCATATCAGTCTGGTTCTTTTGCAGAAATTTCTATAAAAGATAATGGAAAAGGAATGTCGCAAGAAAAAATAGAAGAGGTATTAAATGGACGAAGTTCTTCCAAAGGGATTGCGATAAAAAATATTTTAAGTCGATTAAAAATTTTTTACAATACAACAAATATCATGGCTATCCATAGCGAACGTGGACATGGTACAGAAGTAGTCCTTCGAATTCCTTTAGAAAACCGTTAGATATTGCATTGGAGGCATAAAAGATGATTCGCGTGATGATTGTAGACGATGAAAAAATAGTTATTGAGTCACTACAATTTATTATTGAAAAAAACTTTAATAATCTTGAAATTGTAGCCACAGCTCGATCAGGTCGGGAAGCTATTGAAAAAGCTGAGCATATCGTACCAGATATTGTTTTTATGGATATAAAAATGCCAGGTATTAACGGAATTGAAGCCATGAAGGAAATTAAAAGTCGACATAAATCTGCTGTTTTTATTGTTCTTACAGCTTTTGATCATTTTGATTTTGCAAAAGAATCAATAAAATTAGGGGTTTTTGAATATCTTTTAAAGCCTGTAAGTAGAACAAAAGTAATAGAAGTCATTCAAAAAGCAGTAGAAGCTATTAAAGTAGAAAGAAAAAAGAGGCAAGTGGAGCTAGAGTTAAAAGAAAAATTAGAAACTGTACTACCTATTTTGGAACATGGTTTTATTTATGCCATGATATTATTTGAAGATAATTATAGGGAACTATCCAGTTATAAAGAACTTTTTGATATAAAAGAAAATGGTGGTTATGTAATGACCATCGAGTTTGTAGAAGAAGACAGTGGAAGAGTTGAAAACAAGATTGGGCATAGTGTCCGCAGTCAACGATTCTATCCATTTTTTAGAGATACAGTCAATCTAATAAGAAAATCCATTGTTGGACCTGTTATGCTAAATCGTATTGTTGTATTTGTTCCTTACGATTATCATGCAGATGAATTTACAGCACGGCTAGAGGCAGTTTCTTTCGCAGAACAATTGTTTCAAAAACTTTCAGAAAATATTCATTGTGGCTTTAAGATTGGTTTAGGGAGAACCTACATAGGCTTAGAATCCCTTCGTTCTTCTTATGAAGAATCTTTAGAAGCATTATGTAGTCTAAAAGGGACAGGAGTTATGCATTATATGGATATGCCCAATGGAACTACAGGGGTATCTGGGTATCCACAGCATATGGAAAAGCTTTTATTACATAAAGTATCTGTTGGAGATAAGGTAGAAAGTGTAGAAGCACTAAACTCTATTTTTAATTGGTTGGTGAGAGAGTATAGTTCACAGCCATTAAAAATTAAAAATAAATTATTAGAAATTATTTTCCTCGTTCATCGTATGGCTTGGGAAATAGATATGGAGGAAGATAAAAATGAATTTTTCTTCCTTGAGAAAATATTGTCTATGGAAGATATGGTTGAACTTCGGTTGTGGTGTAAAAGCAGGGTAGAACAGGTTGCTAACCAGATCTATACAAATCGTGAAAATCAAGCAGGGACTTTGACAAAAAAAGCAAAAAAATACATTGATGAAAATTATGCACAACCCATTACGTTAGAAGATATTTCAAGAGAAATTAATGTAAGTCCCCAGTATTTTAGCAAACTTTTTAAGGAAGAGACGGGAAAAAATTTTATTGATTATTTAACAGGGATTCGAATGGAGGTTGCAAAAGAGTTATTATCCCAAGGTGATTTGAGTATAAAAGAAATAGGTTATCGCATAGGGTATAATGATCCAAATTATTTTAGCCGAATCTTTAAAAAGACTGTAGGAGTAACACCAACAGAATATAGGTGGTAGCATTTACAGTAGAAAATCAGTTATGAAGTGGGGGGATAAAATTGCATCATTGGAAAAAAAAACTTGGGTTTCTTTTTGTTTTTGTACTTCTTCTTACGATACTAACGATTTATTTACATGGGCGAGAGAAAGGAACAGATCAAGGAAAAGGAAAAAAGGAAAAGATTCTCATTGGTTTTGCTATGGATACATTGGTCCATGAACGCTGGCTGAGGGATCGGGATATTTTTGTAGCAAGGGCTAACGAGCTAGGTGCAGAAGTCATTGTACAAACAGCCAATAGTGATAGTAAAGAACAGGAAAAGCAAGTAGAATATCTTTTTGAACAAAACATCGATGTTCTTGTTTTGGTTCCTCATGATGCCCAAGAGGCAGCAAGTATTGTAAAAGCAGCTAAAAGTAAAGGCATAAAAGTAATTTCTTATGATCGACTTGTAAAAAAAGCCAATGCGGATATTTACATCTCTTTTGATAACGTAAAAGTAGGAGAATTAATGGCACAAGCAGCAGTGGAGAGGGTTCCTGTAGGTGGCTATCTAATTTTAAATGGTTCTCCATCAGATAATAATTCTTTTATGTTTAATGAAGGGTATAAGAAAGTGCTAGATGAAAGAATTCATAAAGGTGATATAGAGATTGTAGAAGAAACATGGGTGAAAGATTGGTTATATGAAAGTGCCTTTACATTTGTAGATGAAGTTTTGCATGATGGGACTCAAGTCCATGCTATTATTGCAGGTAATGATACTTTGGCTGCCGCAGCCATTAATGCATTAGCTGAAAGAAGATTGGCAGATAATTTGACAGTGGTAGGGCATGATGCAGATCTAGATGGGTGTCAGAGGATTGTAGAGGGAACCCAGCTAGCAACGATTTATAAGCCCATTGATAAAATTGCCAAGATAGCTGCCGAATATGCTGTAATTATGGCAAAAGGAGGTTTGATTCAAACAGAAGAGACCATTTATGATGGAAAATATGAGATCCCTTATTATAAAGTAGAGCCTATATTAGTGACAAAAGAAAATATGGTAGATACCATTATTAAAGATAAATTTCATGCTTTAGAAGATGTATATCTGAATATACCTAAAGCACAATGGCCTCAAATACCATAAAAAGTAAGTGCCCATAAAGGGCAGCTTACTTTTTTTAATGTTAAAAAAATCCTATATATTTTTTGAGAAAGGTAAAGAAGTGAATAATATGAAGAACCCCATTAAGTATGTCTAGTTATACCTATGCTATACTGAACTCATCAAAGCGGAGACGCTAAAAATGGGGAGGGTGTTAAATGAAGAAAGTAGGATTGAAGTTTGTAGCAATGATGATCATAGGAATCATGGCTGTGGGGATGTTTACAGGATGTTCTACATCCACTTCTGGAGGTAAGGTAAAAAATGCTGTAGATATTGGTATTGTGCTTCCTACAAAGGATGAACCAAGATGGGTACAAGATGAAACAAGATTTAAAAATGCTTTAAAAGATACGGATTATTCTGTAGAAATTTTATTTAGTCAAGGCTCTTCAGCAAAAGAAAAAGAAAATGTGGATGCATTATTGGCAAAAGGAATTAAAATATTGATCATCTGCCCTCATGATGGGAACGCGGCGGCGGCGGCAGTAGAAGCAGCCAAAAAAGAAGGAGTAAAGGTCATTTCTTATGACAGATTAATTACAAATACAGATGCAATTGATTACTATGTCACCTTTGATAGTGTTGCCGTTGGTAAAGCACAAGCCCAGTATCTTGTAGATCAAGTTAAAGGTGCTGGCAATCCTCTTTACTTATATGCGGGAGCTGCTTCTGATAACAATGCATTTTTATTTTTTGAAGGAGCTTGGTCTGTTTTACAACCTAAAATAGCAGATGGGACTTTCGTGATCAAAAATTCAAGTGAGGCATTGGCTCTTCAAGAAAAATTAGATTTAACCCGTGAAGAAATGAGTAAAATTATTTCTCAAGTAACAACAAATTGGGACTTTAATGACGCAAAAAGTAAGGCAGAAGCTCATTTAACAGTTGCAAAAGCAGAAGATAAAGGAGATGTATTTATTCTAGCTCCCAATGATGGTACAGCTCGTTCCATTGCCGATGTATTTAAAGCAGACACAGATGTAACCAAGTACGTGATTACAGGGCAAGATGCAGAGAAAGCTTCCATTCAATATATTATCGATGGTAAACAATCCATGACAGTATTTAAAGATGTACGTACTTTAGTTAAAGATTCCATTGATATGGCCATTTCATTATTACAAGGTACAGCACCTGAAACAACAGGTTCGTATGACAATGGGAAAATAGATGTAAAAGCAAAACAAACAGAAGTTATCGTTGTTCATCAGCAAAATGTAAAAGAAGCATTAATCGATTCTGGATATTATGAAGCAGGAGAATTTACAGGTTTAAAGTAATGTAATCAGTGTAATAGTCAGGAGAA
>JAAYNZ010000118.1 GCA_012520595.1 Candidatus Epulonipiscium sp.
AATCGAGAAGGGTATGTAAAATGTCCGTAATTGCGGGCAATGGTTACCTTTAGAAGATGGAAAGGTAACCATTGCCCGCAATTACGGACATTTTACATACCCTTCTCGATTTATGCTCATTGGTGCCTTAAATCCATGCCCTTGTGGATTTTATCCTCATGTGGATAAGTGCACTTGTACTCCTAGCCAAATTCGCAAATACCTTGGAAAAATTAGTGGTCCTTTATTGGATCGAATGGATCTCCATGTAGAAGCAAGCGCCGTCAACTATGAAGACTTAACAAATAAAAGCACAGGTGAATCTTCTCAAATCATTCAGCAACGCGTACAAAAAGCAGTCCAAATACAACGTCAACGTTTTGAAAAAGAAAATATTTTTTTTAATTCTCAAATGAATCCTTCCCATATTTCTCAGTACTGTTCTTTAGGAACAAAAGAAGAGGCTTTATTAAAGTCTATATTTTCCAAATTAGAATTAAGCGCTAGAGCTTACCACCGTATTTTAAAAGTAGCACGTACCATTGCAGATTTAGAGCAATCCTCTTCGATCCAAATTCATCATATTACAGAAGCCGTTCAATATAGAAATTTAGATTCTTCTTATAAAATTTAAAGATAATAAAAAGGCACATAAAGCGCCTTTTTATTATCTTTGTTCTTGCAAGATTTTTTTTAATTCTTCCATAAATGTATTAATATCTTTAAACTGCCGATATACAGAAGCAAAACGAATGTAGGCTACTTCATCGACTTCTTTTAACTTCTCCATAACTAATTCTCCAATTTTTGCACTCGTAATTTCCTTTTCTAAAGAATTTAAAACCGTATTTTCTATTTCATCTACAATTTGTTCAATTTGTTTTAGAGAGACGGAACGTTTATTACAAGATTTTACAATTCCATTCAATAGTTTATCTCGATCAAAAGCTTCTCGAGTACCATCTCTTTTAATAACGATCATAGGAATTGTTTCTATTTTTTCGTAAGTGGTAAATCTTTTTCCACAATTTTCACACTGTCTACGTCGACGAATGGAATTACTTTCTTCTGAAGGTCTAGAATCAATGACTTTAATTGTATCGTTATTGCAAAATGGGCATCGCATTTTTGTCTCTCTCCTTCCTGTTCTAATAGGCAACTTCATCTTATTCAGAGTATATCTTACAATATCTGAAGAGTCAAGCTAATAGTCGATTTCCTTTAACATCTCTTTAGGATCAATCTCTACTAAAATAATATCTTCTCCAATTTTTTTAATACGCGACCAAGGAATTTGATATTCCATTTCTCTTCCAAACATGCCTAAAATTTTTCCTGGACCTGGGACAATAATTTTTGTCAATCTTCCTTCTTTTAAATCTATTTCAATATCACAAATATATCCCAATCGACTCCCATCAATGGTATTGATAATTTCTTTTTGTTTCATGTCATAAATTCGAACCATATTGATTCCCCCTTTTACTAACAACATAAAAAATACAAAAACCCCACCATTTTAAAAATAGGAAAAACAGCTCTAAAAGCTGTTTTTTATTATACATATTTACGCATATGCTTTAACGCTGTTTTTTCTAAACGTGAAACTTGTGCTTGAGAAATTCCAATCTCTTGAGCCACTTCCATTTGAGTTTTTCCTTGAAAAAAACGTAAAGTCAAGATCAGTTTCTCTCGTTCATTTAATCTTTTCATTGCTTCATTTAAAGCAATGGTCTCTAACCATGATTCATCTTGGTTTTTTTCATCACTCACTTGATCCATAACATAAAGAGCATCGCCTCCATCTTGATAAACAGGCTCAAATAAAGAAACAGGATCTTGAATCGCATCAAGAGCAAATACAATTTCTTCTTTAGGCAAATCCATTTCTTTTGCTATTTCCATAATGGTTGGCTCTTTGGAATTTTTATACGTCAGCTGTTCTTTTACACGAAGTGCTTTATAGGCTGTATCTCGCAGAGAACGACTAACTCGAATGGAATTATTATCACGTAAATACCGTCGAATTTCTCCTATAATCATAGGAACTGCATAAGTAGAAAATTTAACATTTTGTGTAATGTCAAAATTATCAATGGCTTTCATTAATCCAATGCATCCCACTTGAAATAAATCATCTACATGTTCTCCGCGATTATGAAATCTTTGAATTACACTTAAAACCAGTCTTAAATTTCCATAAATGTATTCTTCACGTGCTTTCATATCACCCTGCAATATTTTATCAAATAAAATTTCTTTTTGCTCATTGCTTAAAATCGGCAATTTTGATGTATTTACACCGCAAATCTCTACTTTATGAATTGCCATAAAGTTCCCTCCACTCATAAAATCCTTTATTAAAATCATTACCAGAGGGAACTAATTTATACACTTACCTACATCATTCTAGTTATTTCCTTTTTTAAGCGTATAATGATTTTTTTTTCAAGTCTTGATATATAAGATTGAGAAATACCTAGGAGATCTGCTACTTCTTTCTGTGTTTTTTCCACTCCTTCTTTCGTTAATCCAAATCGTAATTGAACAATGGTTTTCTCTCTTTTATTCAATTTATCCATGGCTTTTTGTAATAATTCCTTATCTACTTCATCTTCAATACTACGATAAATAATATCTTGATCTGTGCCTAAAATATCTGATAAAAGTAATTCATTTCCATCCCAATCTACATTCAAAGGTTCATCAATCGATATTTCTGTTTTAATTTTATTATTTCTGCGCAAATACATTAAAATCTCATTTTCAATACAACGTGAGGCATATGTGGCTAACTTAATTTTTTTCTCTGGATTGAAAGTGTTGATGGCTTTAATTAGACCAATAGTACCAATAGAAATTAAATCTTCCACTCCAATTCCGGTATTTTCAAATTTTCTTGCTATGTATACAACCAATCTTAAGTTTCGCTCAATTAAAATTCCTTTGGTAGAAACATCCTCTTCCCCCCCTAATTTTTTTAATAAATAAGCTTCTTCTTCGCTTTTTAGAGGTGGGGGTAATACTTGACTACCTCCAATGTAATAAATCTTATCTGGTTGATAGAAATCTATTTTTCTCCCCGCATGATATAGCCAAATTCGAATTTTCATTTTTATGTCCATAATCCAATTTACCTTCATTTTGTTATTCTCCCTTCTTTTCTTTGTTATCAAATTCCAATCCAATAACTGGAAATAAGCCGTATCTACACTTGATATGCGACTTCTGTCATGCCCTTGCTTCTTATTCGATTTCATAAGAGCAAATGCTACAACAGTCAGATCAGGGGCGTGATATACGAGCTTACTGGAATTTTAGATTTTCAATGTGTATATCTATAATATCAAGTATAGTTTTGAATAATATCAGGATGGAGTAATGCCTGGTACGTATTATCGGAAGACAAGGTATGATTATAAATTCCTATGATGACTTCTTTGGATACCGTTACTTCTTTTTTGGAAATAATATCTACTTGGTCTGGTTTAAAACCAATAAGCATACCATTTGGGGTTCCTAACGAAGAAAAAGGAATCATACGAATTTTTAAACATTCTTCTTGACTGTCTTCTAATGTCTGGGTTACTATTTGTAAATTATTTTCCTTCTTCTCAAGAAACAAAAATCGAATACTATCGGGCAAAAAATGTTCCAGAGCAATAAATTCTACAATGATCACTGGGGTTTGAGTAAGTGGATCGTATAGACTATTTCCTGTATCTACTAATGCATTGGCATCTACTGTATGACCATTAAAATAAATTCTAATGGGATAGTATGCCTTATTTTTTATATGTTTCGTAATCCAATAACTTCCCAACTTTAATAAAGCATAAGATAAGATGGTTGATAAAAGCAAGATATGAACAGGAAAATCCTGGATTCCTCGATAAACACTTTGGGTTAAAATAAATCCTAAATTTGTATAATAGAATAAAGCTACAGCAGTACCCCCAATAGCAGCTGCAATCAAATGAAGAGCAATAGTAAGATTAAAAAATTCTTTGAACCCCTTTGGTTGAAACGTAAAAGCAATCATAATCATTGCTAAAGCCAAGAAACCTAAAACATTATACATGCGATGTAAAAAAGGAATAAAAAATAGAATTCCATGTAATAAGGCACCGATGCCAGCCCCTATTAAAATTCTATGAGATGAAACAGATTTTCTCATCAACTTTGCTACTACCCATAAAATAAAAAAGTCCATGATCCAATTTACTAAAAAAATAACATCGGCATAAATCTTGATTTCCATAGTTTTCTCCTCCCCCATGAAAATCCTCTCATTTATACATATTCTATTGGATTTTGCTATATGCTTATTATAGCGGATATATTATCCATATTTTGTCAAATTTGCTGAATATACAAAAAAAAGATGTGACACAAAATCACATCTTTTTGACTATTCTTTTATAATTTTCTTCTCCTTTGGAGAAAAACAGGAATATCGATAAAACCAGCATCATCATGTTGACCTTTCCCTTGAAACTCTTGTGTCTCTTCCGCTCCTTGATTTTGTTCTTCATCTAATTGAGGAGATGATACAGTAGAAGTAGATCTAGAGTCTTTTCGATAAGAGGGAGTTACATTATGTTCAAACCCTGTAGCAATCACAGTAACAATGACTTCATCCCCTAATTCTTCATTAATAGCTGTTCCAAAAATAATTTCAGCTTCTGGATCAACTGCTTCGCGAATCAGATTGGCTGCTTCATTGGCTTCTAGCAAACCTAAATTAGTACCTCCACTAATATTAATTAAGACTCCTCTTGCACCATCAATAGTAGTATCTAGCAAAGGACTAGAAATAGCCATTTTAGCAGCTAACTCTGTTTTATTTTCCCCACTAGCTTGTCCAATTCCCATATGAGCAATGCCTTTATCCGACATAATAGTTCGAACATCTGCAAAATCCAGATTAATAATTCCTGGATTTGAAATTAAATCTGAAATACCTTGGACCCCTTGACGCAATACTTCATCTGCCTTTTTAAAGGCATCAATCATTGTTGTTTTTTTATCGATAATTTGTAGTAATTTATCATTGGGAATCGTAATTAATGTATCTACATTTTCTTTTAATGCTTGGATTCCCTTTTCTGCATTTTGCATTCGTTTGCGTCCTTCAAAACTAAAAGGCTTTGTAACAACACCTACTGTTAAAATACCAGCCTCTTTAGCAATACCGGCAATAATAGGAGCTGCTCCTGTTCCTGTTCCTCCTCCCATTCCTGCTGTTACAAAAACCATATCTGCACCTTTTATTGCTTTATTAATCTCTTCTTTGCTTTCTTCTGCAGCTCTGGCCCCAATATCCGGATTGGCACCTGCTCCTAATCCACGGGTAAGTTTATCCCCAATTTGTATTTTTATAGCTGCCCTAGATCGATTTAAGGCTTGCCGGTCTGTATTGATTGTAATAAATTCAACTCCCGTAAGGTTTTCTTCAATCATACGATCCACTGCATTATTTCCGCCACCACCCACTCCTATTACCTTTATCTGAGCAATCATTTCTTCTGTAATATCAAATTCTAGCACCTTAAGTCCCCCTTCATTTACAAAATCTTTATCCTACTTGCTTTAAAAACAATTCATCATATGCTTATTATCATTGTCATAATGTCATTATCTTAAATTTATCTTTTGTTATAATATTTTCATCCATTGTATATTTTTTATACTTTAAAAACTTTTATGATGAAATATACTTGTTTTATTATATCATATCGTTTTTCTCATCATTATTCAATATCAATCGTTAAAATTTACAAATTGTTTCTATTTCAATGAATGTTTTTTAAATCTATGTTAGATATTTAAAAACAAAAGGCTTACTCGTATCCTTTAGATCTAAAAAACCTTTTTCTTCTTTAGGAAGATGTTCTAAAATTTGTAATAAAGCACGAATCTTATAATCGTATTCTTGGATACTACCTAACAATACATGAATATTACCCATTTGTAATTGAATATCTTGAGGATTATTAACATCTATTTTAACAATTTCATCTAGCAATTCATATTTAAACATGGTTTGAGAAATTTTTAAGATAGCATCAAAAATTTCTTCTTGCTCTACTTCTAAGGGTTCTCCTAAACAAAAGCCTTGAAAATTTAAACCTTCTAATAGAGGTAAAGGAGTGTCAAAATCATTAGAAGTTTCTAAAACTCGTCCATCTTTATCAATATATAGATATGCTCCCATATAAGGAACATATCCGATGGTCTTTCTTTCTAAAATTTGAATTTGTACTTTTTTGGGGAAATCCCACTGAACCTGAATTTGTTCAATATAAGGATCTTCTTTAAACTTTTTCGGATGATTCATCATAAAACGAAAAAAATTCATTCCCTCTTTCACATGAAGCTGGTCATAAATTTCTTCTTCCGAATATCGCTTATTGCCTTGAATTTCAATTTTTTCTATTGCAAATACAGGTGATAAGAGGAAAACAGAAATAAAAATCGTCACAGTAATCAACATTGACAAAATCGATAAAGATTTCCCTTGCTTTTTTCCTTGTAATGGTATAATTTTTCCCATACTTATTCCCTCTCATTCCTCATCTTTTATCTTTTGAATGGATGCCCCTAAGGTTCGCAAATCTTCATCAATCTGTTGATACCCTCGTTCAATATGCCTCGAATTACAAACGATGGTTTCTCCTTCTGCACATAATCCAGCTAAAATCAAGGCAGCTCCACCTCTAAGATCTTCCGCCTTAACAACAGCACCCATTAAGCGGTCAACACCTGTAATGATAGCAATTTTGCCTTCTAACTGAATATGAGCTCCCATCCGTATTAACTCTTCTGCATGTTTATACCGAGATTCAAATATATTTTCACTTATGATGCTAGTTCCTTTAGCAATTGTTAATAAGGCCATGATCTGGGCTTGCATATCTGTAGGAAAACCAGGATAAGGATAAGTACGAATCGTATCAATCGCTTTTAGATGTGAAGGAGCTTTGATATACATCTGATCCTTTTCTTCTTGAATCATACAACCCATTTCTCTCAATTTTGATATAATTGCATATAAATGCTTGGATTGTGCGTTATGCAATAGAGCTTCTCCTCCACTAATCGCAGCTGCTACTAAATAAGTTCCTGTAACAATACGATCCGGTATTACTGTATATTCTATACTCGAAAGCTTTGTGACTCCGTCAATAACAATAGTATTGGTTCCAGCTCCTCGAATCACAGCCCCCATACGATTTAAAAAATTTTGAAGATCAACAATTTCTGGTTCTTTCGCTGGATTATAAACCACTGTTCTACCTTTGGCAAATACAGCCGCAAGCATAATATTTTCTGTAGCTCCTACACTAGGAAAATCTAGATGAATCTTGGCCCCAGTTATCCCCTCTGTTTTACACAAAATATACCCATGCTCTTCCTCAATACGAACACCCATCTGCCTTAAAGCTTTTAAATGCAAATCAATAGGTCGAGGTCCAATAGAACAACCACCTGGATAGGAGATCTTAATTTCATGAAATCGACCTAAAATAGAGCCCAATAAAATAATGGACGAACGCATTTCACTTACTAATTTAGCAGGTATTTCAAAATTAGAAGCAGTAGAGGTATCAACTAGTAAGGTTTTTCCCTCCCATTTTGCTGTACAGCCTATACTTTCTAAAATACGAATCATTGTAAGTACATCCACGATTTTAGGACAATCATGAATACAAGTGATCCCAGGGTATAGCACTGTAGCCGCTAAAATAGGAAGAACTGCATTTTTGGCTCCTCCAATACGCACTTCTCCTTTTAAAGGGATTCCACCTTTTATCCTAAATTTGCCCATATGACAAAACACCCCCTGGAAATAGCAGGAAATTATATAATTATAGTATGCATAAATTCTAAAACTGTGACAAGATGCTTTCCTACCTCCAGTGTTTTGCCAAAATAAAATGGCTATATCAAAATCTTACGTACGTGGAATATTGGCATATCGGGAAATATTTAATACAATTCCCATAGAAATCATAAGAAATAATAAAGAAGATCCTCCATAACTAATAAAAGGAAGGGGCATTCCTGTTACAGGAATGGTGTTAGTAATAACAGAAACATTAATTAAAACTTGGATGGCTACTTGACATATAATTCCTGTTACAATTAAAGAGCCAAACAAATCTGGAGCCTGGATAGCCACTTTAATTCCACGCCAAATCAAAATTAAAAATAGTAACAACAAGATACTGGCTCCTACTAATCCTAATTCTTCGCATACAATGGAAAAAATAATATCATTATGAGCTTCTGGTATATACCCTAATTTCTGCCTACTTTCTCCTAATCCTAATCCAAAAAGTCCACCAGAGCCAACGGCATACAAAGATTGAATGGTTTGGTATCCAGAATGTAAAGGATCACTCCAAGGATCTAACCAAGCTTGAATTCGTACCATACGGTAACGAAAAGCCTCTAAAGTAACAGCAAGGATTCCTGCGGCTAAAACCGGAACAGCCATTACAATAAAATACCATATCTTAGGACTGGCTACAAATAAAATACAAACTCCAATGGCAGTCACTACGATAGCCGTACTTAAATTTTGAACCGCAATTAAAACAACTGGAATCATAATAATAATCATATAAAAAGCAAAGCCTTTAAATCTTTTTAACTTTTCTCGATTGAGTGAAACAAGATTACTGATAAATAAAGCGACTCCTAATTTTGAAAGCTCAGATGGTTGAAAACCAAGAGGTCCTACTCCTAACCAGCGTTTTGCACCATTGACTTCTTTTCCTATAAATAAAACTAAAATCAATGTTACAATAGAAAATAAATAAAGTACAACAGACCACTTGCGAAGATTATGATAATCATAATTCATCATTACCATCATGGCCCCAAATCCCATAATAGACCACATAATTTGTCTTTTAAGAAAATGAAAATGATCTCCATAACGATTAAGAGAATAATTATAACTAGAACTAAAAATCATAACAATTCCAAAACAAACAAGCAAAATAACGGTAAATAAAATAGTAAAGTCACATTGGCGTATACTCGGAGAACGACGAACTTTCTTTTTTGGCTTTTTCATCCTCTCCCTCCTTTAAATTTACAACTGCTTGTTTAAAAATCTTCCCTCTTTCTTCATAACTGGAATACATATCCCAACTAGCACAAGCAGGGGATAATAAAACACAATCACCTGAGTGAGCTATCTTATATGCTAATCCCACTGCCTCTTTCATATCCATTACTTGAGTTATAGAAGAAAAGCCTTCTTGCTTTGCTGTATCCTCAATCTTTTTTGCTGTTTCTCCAAGTAAAATTAGATGTTTTACTTTTCCTTTAAAAAATCGAATCCACTCTGTAAAATCAGTACCTTTATCCATGCCACCTCCTATAAGAACAATCGGTCGTTCCATAGATTGAATCGCTTGTATGGCTGCATCCGGATTGGTTCCTTTTGAATCATTATAATAGAGAACATTGTTAATGGTAGACACATATTCGATGCGATGTTCTACTCCTTGAAAAGAAAGAATAACCTCTCGAATTAAAGAAATGGTTACTCCCATACATAAAGCAATCGCTGTAGCTGCCATTACATTTTGTACATTATGATCTCCTACCATTTTAAGATCTTTTATAGAGCATAAGGAGATTTCATCATCTTTCCACCGAATAATAATCTCATTATTTTTTGTATATACTCCCTCATCCAATATTTTTTTCATGCTAAAGAAGATTGTCTTTGCTTTTGTTTTTTTCCCCATTGAAATACAGTACTCATCATCTCCGTTTAAAATCAAAAAATCGCCCCTATTTTGATTCATAAAAATCTTTTCTTTTGCTTGAATGTAGTGTTCAAAAGTTTTATGACGATTTAAATGATCTGGAGTTATATTAAGTACAGCACTTACCTTAGGATGAAAGGAATGAATGGTCTCTAATTGAAAGCTGCTAACCTCTGCTATAACATATCCCTCTTGTGCCATACCTAAAACTCGTTCTGAAAAAGGAGTTCCTATATTCCCAACTACATAAGTAGGTACCATTGTTTTTTTAAAAATTTCACCTACTAGAGTCGTTGTTGTTGTTTTACCATTGGTACCGGTAATCCCAATCAAAGGAAGATGACAACATCTATAAGCCAACTCCATTTCTCCCCAAATTGGGATATGAAGTTTTCTTGCCTCTTGAAGAAAAGGTAAATCTGTAGGAACCCCAGGACTCATTACAATTAAATCTTGCCTTTTCCATTCTTCATAAACAAAATCCTGAAAAATCAGGTGAAACCCTTCTTGTTCTAATGCATCTGCCTCTTTTTGTATTTCTTTTCGACTTTTGCCATCATAAAGAGTTACCTGTGCTCCTAAAGACTTGCATAATCTTCCTGCTGCTATTCCACTTTTACCAATTCCAAGAACTACTACTTTTTTATTCATAAGGTTCATTGTATTTCACCATCCTATCGTTATTATGGCAATCCAAGAAGTCCAATTAAGCAAAAGATCGCTGTCAAAATACAAAAGACAGCTACTACCTTTGTTTCTTTCCATCCTGATAATTCAAAATGATGGTGAATGGGAGCCATTTTAAAGAAGCGTTTTTTTGTTTTTTTAAAATATAAAACCTGAATAATAACAGAGATGCTTTCCATAACATAAATAAAACCAACAATAGGTAAAAACAAAGGCATTTTTAACATAAAAGCCACCCCAGCAACAAATCCTCCTAAGGCTAATGAACCCGTATCTCCCATAAAAACGCGTGCTGGATGCGCATTAAAAAGTAAAAATCCTAGCAAACTTCCCACGGCCGCAGATGTAATCGGTAATAATCCACTGTTTTCTCCCCAGCTAACTACTGCAAAAAAGGTGGCTACTAACACAGTTACACTAGCAGCTAAACCATCTAATCCATCCGTTAAATTTACACTATTAACGGTTCCAATCATTCCAAATAATAACAAAGGAATAAAGGTAATACCTAAATCAATTGTTTTTCCTTTTGTAAAGGGAATAAATACTTCTGTTCCAATATTGGTATATTGCAAAAAATAATATCCAAATACAAGAGTTACAAGTACTTGAGCAATAATTTTTTGATATGGCTTTAAGCCTAAAGAACGTTTCATCACTACTTTAATATAATCATCAATAAACCCAATAATTCCAAAACCTAATGTTAATAGTAAGATAGGAATGATTGCAGGATAGGAAGGAATAAAAAACAAACTTGTTAATACTAAACTACCTAAAATAATAACCCCACCCATGGTAGGAGTACCTGCTTTTTTAAGATGACTCTGAGGCCCATCATCCCGAACATACTGTCCTAATTTTAGCTTTGCTAAAAAAGGAATTACTAAGGGACCTAATAATAAGTTAAATAAAAAAGCAATGAGTACGGGGTAAATGGCTGCATACTCCATTTTTATTTCACCTCTTTAAGTTTTTCAACAATTTTTTCTAATTGCATACCTCTTGACGCTTTGACTAAAACCGTATCTTCTTTTTCAATAAAAGAGGGAATGGCATCTTGAAGTTCTTCTCTTTCTGTAAAATACAAACTCTCTCTTCCTACCTGCTCTGCACCAATGGCCATTTCCTTTGCTGCTTTCCCAACAAAAACCAATAAATCAACGTCTGTTTGTGCTACATACCTACCGATCTCACGATGGTTCTCCTCAGAATAAGAACCTAACTCAAACATATCTCCTAAAATAACAATTCGCCTACCTGGTACAGATAATCGACATAATACATTGATAGCTGCCTTCATAGAATCCGGACTTGCATTATACGTATCGTTAATAATATGTACAGGATACGATGTTGATTCTTTTTCCATCCTCATACCACTAGGAACAAAGTTTGAGATCCCTTCTTGAATTTGTCTTGGGTTTAAACCAAATAACTCTCCTAAAATAACACCGGGTAAAACATTATAAATCCAATGTTCTCCTACACAAGGAATCGTAACTTGAAACGAAAGAGAAGGAGTGTGAATCAAAAGATTCATTCCCTTTTCTTCCATTCCTATTTCTTCTGCCCAATACTTATTCTTTGAATTTTTACCAAAGGTTATTACAGAACAGAATAAATTTTCTTGTAAAGATAAGAGTAAAGGTTCATCTCCATTTAAAATAGCAATTCCATCTTCGGCTAAATAATCAAAAAGTTCACTTTTTGCCTTTAAAATTCCTTCTCTGCTTCCTAAATGTTCAATATGAGAGACACCAATATTGGTAATGATACCAAAAGTGGGATTGGCAACCCGACTTAGATTATGTATTTCCCCAAATCCACTCATCCCCATTTCTAAAACAGCTACTGTATGTTGAGAATTTAGCTCAAATACAGTTAAAGGCAACCCAATCTCATTATTATAATTCCCTTGGGTTTTTAAGACGGAACCTTGTTTAGAAAGAATGGCTGCTACCATATCTTTTGTACTTGTTTTACCTACACTACCTGTAATGCCTACGACGGGAATGGAAAATAATCGGCGATAAGCAGACGCTAAATCCATCAGTGCTTTTTTTGTATTAGAAACAAGGAGTAACCACTTTCCTTTAGGAATTTGTTGAATCATTTGTTCTGAAATACATCCTATGGCTCCTCGTCTATAAGCTTCTTCAATAAAATGATGTCCATCAAATCGTTCTCCACGTAAAGGAATAAATACATCTCCTGTCTGAATCTGTCTTGTATCTGTAGAGAACTTTTTTATAACTTCATTAATCTGCCCATCTCCTGTAACAAAAATTCCCCCTGTTACTTGTTGGATCCATGATAATTGAATTGCTTTCACTATTATTCCTCCCGCATATACTCTTCAACAACTTCTGCATCATCAAAATGGATCCTCCGCCCTTGGTCAAAAATTTGATAATTTTCATGACCTTTCCCTGCAACGATTACAATATCATCAGGTCGTGCCTCTTGTAAAGCAAAAAAAATACCTTGCTTACGATCCACAATTTTCGTATAAGGACAGTCTGTTTTTTGAATCCCTACTTCAATCTCATTTAAAATTTGAATGGGATCTTCTGAACGTGGATTGTCGGAAGTTAATACACAAAAATCTGAGTATCGACCAGCGATTTCTCCCATAATAGGACGTTTGCTTTTATCACGATCACCACCACACCCAAAAACAGTTATCATTCGTCCTTTTACAAATTCTTGAACTGTTTTTAAAATATTTTCTAACCCATCTGGCGCATGAGCATAATCAATAATAACATCATAGCCTAAAGGAGATAAAATTCTTTGAAAGCGTCCTGGAACACCCTTTACTTTCTTTAATCCTTCTTGAATGACAGTAGGTGAAATCCCAAGACATATACAAGCTCCTATGGCTGCTAAAGCATTATAAACACTAAATTTACCTGAAATATTCAGATAAAACTCTCGTGTCTCTTCTTCTACATCCACCTTAAAAGAAACTCCATCTGCGGTTATCGTAAGATCATAAGCTTTAAAATCTGCATCTTTATCAATCCCAAAAGTCAATACTTTTCCTGTGGTTTTCTTAATCATATATTCAGCAGCTGGATCATCCACATTAATTACTGCATAATCACACTGTTGAAACAATTGAGCTTTTGCCTCTTGATAAGCCTCCATCGTCTTATGAAAATCCAGATGATCTAGGGTTAGATTGGTAAAAACACCTACTTTAAAATGACATCCTGCTACTCGATCTAAAGCCAGTGAATGAGAAGATACCTCCATAATGACATCATCTACTTCTTTCTCTTTCATCTGCGTAAACAGGCGTTGTAAATCTAAAGAATCGGGAGTCGTTCGATCAGAGGGTACGCATTCTTCACCAATTTGATTCTGAATTGTACCAATTAAACCTGCTTTTCGATTCGCTTCTTTTAAGACAGCAGAAATTAAAAAGGTTGTTGTGGTTTTTCCATTGGTTCCCGTTACCCCAACTAAATTCATTGTAGCTGAAGGATGATTATAAAAATTAGCTGAAATATGCGCCATGGCCTCCCTCGTATTTTCCACTTGAATGATTGTAACCTCTTCTGGAATCATAAGCAAAGGTTTTTCTACTAATAGTGCCACTGCTCCTTTTTCCACTGCATCTTTTGCATATTCATGTCCATCCACTTGAAATCCTTTAATACAAAAAAACAAAGTACCTGGTTCAATTTGTCTTGAATCATATGAAAGATGCAAGATATCTATATCTATATTTCCCTGTATTCGTTCATAGGAAATATGACCTAGTAATTCCTTGAGCTTCACAATGCTCCCTCCCTATATTATAATCTATTTTTTATCCTGGGGTTCTACATACACTATTAATTTTGTTCCTTGGTTCACTCTTTCATTAGGAAGTGGAAATTGTTCTTTGACTAGATTTCCTTCACCTAAAACTTCTAAAGTCAATCCCAATGCTCTTGCTTCTTTTTTGACATCCGTTAAAGATTGT
Organism: Candidatus Epulonipiscium sp.; assembly: GCA_012520595.1. GTDB lineage: Bacteria > Bacillota > Clostridia > Lachnospirales > JAAYNZ01 > JAAYNZ01. The sequence continues at coordinate 14,434 of JAAYNZ010000118.1, forward strand.
TGAACAAAATTAGGTATTTGCACCTCTCCAATACTTTCTAATTTTAATTCCTGTTCTGTATACTGTGGTTCGATACCTAGATAAGGAAGTATATTTTCAAAAACTTCCTTTATAACAGGAGCAGCTACCGTTCCTCCATAATAAATACCCATAGGCTCATCAATTAAGATCAAAGCCATAACCTGTGGATCATCAGCAGGAGCAAAACCTAAAAATGAGGCAATGTATTTTCGACTGCTACGAGGTAGTTTTTCTGAAGTAGCTGTTTTCCCACCTATTCGATAACCTGGTAAATAAGTTCTATGTCCCGTTCCTTCTGATACAACCGATTCCAATATTTTTCGCATAGCATCTGAAGTTTCCTTCGAAATAATTTGTTGTTTTTTATTATAGTCAAAGGTTTTTATTACTTTTCCCTCTTGGTTGATAATTCGTGTTCCAAAATGAGGAGTTATCAAATACCCTCCATTCACAATAGCTGCTCCTGCTCGTATCAATTGTAACGGAGTAATTTGAAATGATTGTCCGAAAGACATAGTAGCTAACTCTACAGGACCTACTTTTTTAATGTTATGCATAATACCTACCGCTTCCCCTGGAACATCAATACCTGTTTTTTCATGAAATCCAAATAGTTTCATATATTTATAGAAAGTTTCTGCTCCTAGTCGTTCTGCAGTATCCATGAAAACAGGATTACAAGAATTTCGTACTCCTTCTACAAAAGTTTGAGTTCCATGTCCACCTACTTTATGACACCGGATCCTTCGATCAGCTACGATTCGATACCCTGGGCAACTAAAGGTATCATTTAACCTTACTGCTTTTTCTTCTAAGCCAGCTGTAGAAGTTACAATCTTAAACGTGGATCCTGGCTCATAGGTATCATTAATACTAAAATTTCTCCACATTTGATTAAGGGCATCTGCTTTTTTTTCTTGTGAAAGCTGGCTCCATTGATTTTGCAAAAGAGGATCTTGAATACGAAATGGTTCATTTAAATCAAAGTCAGGCTTATTTGCCATGGCTAAAATCTCTCCATTTTGAGGATTCATGATGATAATCGATCCTTTTTTTGCTTCTTTCCCTTGTAATACTTTTTCTAAAGCTTGTTCCGCATACTGCTGTATAACAATATCAATACTAGTAACAAGGTGATTCCCTGGCAAAGGTTCTATTCTTTGTTGAATGCCACCTGAAATATCTCTTCCTTTAGCATCCGCTTCTGTTAAGATTTTGCCTGGCATTCCTTTTAAATATTCATCATACTTTACCTCAAGACCAATAATTCCTTGATTATCTTTTCCTACAAATCCTAAAACATGAGAAGCCAAGTTACGATGGGGATAATATCTTTTGGAATCCTCATCTACGACAATTCCTGGTATATTTCTTTTTCTAAGCTCGTCACCAATTTCTTTATCCACTCTCGATTGGATTCTTTCCAAAGCGACAACTCGATCTACCTTTGCTTTTATTTCATCATAATTCATTCCTAGTACATCCATTAATGTAGTAATCACTTTATCCTTATCTTGAATCTGATTGTGAATAACACTAATGGTAGATACAGAAGCATTTTGAGCCAAGGGTACTCCATTACGATCATAAATCGTACCTCTTTGAGGGGCAATCAATCGATCTCGAGTTTGCTGTTCCCATGCCTTGGCTTTTAAAAAATCTCCCTGAACAATTTGAATATAGCCAACACGAAAAATGAGCCCACTAATGCCTACTGTAACAACGCTTAAAAAAAAGAGAAGGCGTTTTTTTACCATGATGGATGGCTTGTGCATAATCATCCCACCTATAAATTATAAACTTATAACATTGTATTGTACAGATGAGAATGTTATGCTATTTTTTCAACTGAATCATTACTTCACTACCTTCATTGACTCGAACACCTGCTTTAGGCTCTTGTCCCTCTACCCGTTCACCATCACCGATAAAGGTTGGTACTAAAGATTGTTGTTTTAATATTGTCAATGCTTCCTCCTGAGTTTTTCCTACCACATTAGGAATGACTACGACTTCCTGGGTATCACCTGCTGTTACATATAAATATACCAAAGTATTTTTAGGTACTTTTGTTCCAGGTTTAGGGACTTGATTAATAACAGTACTACCACTACCAACGATTTCGTATTGAAGTTCTTTGCTTGTAATATCTTGTATGGCATCCATTAAAAACAGATCCATATAATCGTTCACTATAGGTTCTTGCATTTCCATCTCTTCCAAAATCTCCGTGCGTTGAATTCCTAAATAAGGAAGAGTTTTTTCCATTATTTTCTTAGAAAGAGTCGTCACCATCGTACTTCCCATTAAAGTATCTTTCGGGCGATTTAAAATAACAAAAACAATGACTTGAGGATCTTCTACAGGTGCAAATCCAACAAAAGAAAGAATATATCTTCTTTCCTCTGGATTTGTTCGAGATCCTTGCTCTCCTGTACCTGTTTTTCCTCCAATTCGAAATCCTGGGATTCTGGCTCCTTTACCGGTTCCCTGTGTAACAACGGCTTCAAGTGCTTCTCTGACTTGTTTTGAAGTTTTTTCAGAAATCACTTTTTTACGAAATTCTGTATGATTTTCTTGTATAAAAATCCCGTTAGAATCTACAATTTGCTTGACTACATGAGGCCTTACTAAATGACCACCATTAATAACTGCTGTAAAAGCTGTTAAAACTTGAATCGGAGTTGCATTAAAAGTCTGCCCAAAAGAACTGGTTGCTAATTCTACTGGTCCTAAATTTTCCTGTTTATGAATCAAACCTAAGGCATCCTGTTCTCCTGGTAAATCAATACCTGTTTTTGCTCCAAAACCAAAAGCCCTTTGATATCGATAAAAAATTTCCTTTTCCATCTTAGCTCCAATATCCATCATAGCCACATTACAAGAATTAGCTAACGCCTCTTCTACCGTTTGTATTCCATGTCCATTTCTTTTCCAACAACGAATACGTCGATCTCCAACCATTCGATAGCCTTCACAATAAAAAGTATCCGTTGGAGAAATAATGTTTTCCTCTAAAGCGGCTGCAACTACCATAGGTTTAAAAGTAGATCCTGGCTCATACGTATACGTAATATTGAAATTTTGCCATACCTGATTTAATAACTTTGTTTTTTCCTCTTGGGTCATGGTATTATATCTTTGGGAATCAACTAGATGCTCTACATTCCCAGGCTGATTTGGATTAAAATTTGGAAAAGAAGCCATAGCTAAAATTTCACCTGTATTAGGCACCATTACAATAGCGGAAGCATTTTGAGGCTCATGCTCTCGAATAGCTTCTAACAACGCTTCTTCTACATAGTGCTGAATCGCTTCATCAATGGTCAGTATCAAGGAGTTTCCATGAATAGGTTGAATATAGTTTTTCATTACATAATTTCCTTGTTCAAAAGTCCTAAAATTTCTACCTGGAATTCCTGTCAGCTGATCATTATACTGTAGTTCAACGCCCCAGCGACCTTCACCAGCACCCACAAAACCAATTACATGAGAAGCTAAAGAATCATAAAAATAATTACGAAGGGAGTCTTCCTCTAACCAGACCCCCTTAATCTTTAAATTTTTAATATCTTCTTGAGTTTTTTGTCCCAATTCATACGAAATCTGTTTTTGTAGTACAATATAATATTTCTGAGTTTGAGCATTTACATGCTCCCATAGCTCTTCCTTAGGAATCTGAAATGCGGCGTGAAGAAACTCCACTGTTTTTTCATGTTCATCTTTTTCAAATTGATGTAACGTTACCGTATCTAAAACAAGGTTATAAACGGTATTATTTAAAACCAGTGTATGTTGATTCCGGTCATAAATTCCACCTCTTAAAGCTGGAATCTTCTGATCATGGAGAAGTTGCTGGCCAATCGCATTTTTTTCATACTCTTCACCCTTTACTAATTTAATATATCCAAGACGATAAATCAAGAAAAAAATACCTATGGTAAAACATAACAAAACAAATCCCAATCGACGCTGGACTTGTATATTTTTTTTCCCCACTTTATCACCAACCCTTAACTAAAAAGCGAAAAACAGAAGAAAGAAAAGATATTTCTGTAGATGGTACCTCCGTAGATTGGTATCGAACGGTATGACTGGCCTTAGGAATTTCAATGTTAATAACTTGATGTTCTTTAGGACGTACCATTCCTAATTGTTGAGTTGCTTTTTCTTCCAACACCTTTAGGTCCATACTTTGACCAATCTCTCCTTGGATCATAGCATTTTCCTTTTGTAAAGCCTGTAAATTTTTATTCATTTGTTCGATATTTTTTTGTTGATAACTAACGGCTGAATATCCTATCATTAAAATCAAACAACCAATAAAAAAAATCATAGTACAGCCTAGTAATTGTAATTTGTATAACATGTTTTTTTTCTGCTGTACTTTTTTGCCTGTTCTTGGTTTCGGTTGTACTTGAGGTTGTACTATGTCTGATGGAAATTGTAAGGGTGCTATGTCTACTTTTTCTAACTTAGGTGCACTACTGCCATACATATAATATCTTTGTTCCTTCTTCATTTTTTTCCCCCTCGCATATTCTCATTCTATCTTTTCGAGAATTCTTAGTTTTGCACTTCTAGCTCTTGGATTTATTCCTATTTCCTCATTTGTAGGCAAAATAGGTTTTCTTGTAATAATTTTTGCAACAGGTTGCTTTCCACAAATACAAATTGGAAAATCTGGTGGGCAAATACAAGGATTCTCTAGATGCCGAAATGTCTGTTTAACAATTCGATCCTCTAAAGAATGAAAAGTAATGATACATAATCTTCCTCCTGTGTCTAATACATCTACCATATCTTTAATGGATTGCTCTAGGATGGCTAACTCTTGGTTCACTTCAATACGAATGGCTTGGAACGTTCGTTTTGCTGGATGAGGTCCGTCTCGACGCGCTCCTTTAGGAACTGCTTTTTTAATTACTTCTACCAATTCCATAGTTGTAGTAAAAGGCTTTTTCTTACGCTCTTCTACAATAAAACGAGCAATTCGTTTTGCCCATCTTTCTTCACCATATTCTTTAATAATCCGAGCAAGATCTTCTTCACTGTACTCATTTATTACATTTTGAGCAGATCGCAACCCCTCAGGATCCATTCTCATGTCTAAAGGACCATCTTGCATATAGGAAAAACCTCTTTCTGCTTCATCCAACTGATAAGAAGAAACTCCTAAATCAAGTACTATTCCATTGACTTTTAAAACTTCTACTTTTTCTAAAACATTTTTAACATTAGCAAAATTATCTTGATATAAAATAATACGATCTTCAAATTTTTCCAAGCGTTCTTGTGCCGCTTCAATGGCGTGACGATCTTGATCAATGCCTATAAGAACTCCTTTTTCTCCTAAATGATGACAAATTGCTTCGCTATGCCCAGCCCCTCCTAAGGTTCCATCAAGATAACTACCATCTGGTTTAATATTCAATCCTTGTATACATTCTTCTAATAATACGGATACATGATGAAAATCCATGATTACACATCCTTACTGCTTTTCCTTTGTTATATTCCTAATTCCGCCATCTTATCTGCTAAATCACTTACATCAAAATCATCTTCATTATTATAAGCCTCCCAAGTTTCTTTACTCCAAATTTCTACTCGATTAGAAACTCCAATCAGAACAGCTTCTTTATCTAGTTGTGAATATTCTCTTAAATTGAAAGGTAGTAAAATTCTTCCTTGCTTATCCACTTCACACTCTACTGCTCCGGCAAAGAAAAATCGGGTAAACTTACGGGCATCTCGACTGGCAAGTG
>JAAYNZ010000119.1 GCA_012520595.1 Candidatus Epulonipiscium sp.
ATCAAAGCCATCCATCTTTTCACTCTTGTCACCTCTCTTTTGATTCTTTTACTTAAAAATCTTCATTTCTGTTAAAGGCTTCATCGTATGAATATCATCCCATACAAATACCTTAATCATGTAATTTTCTTCGTTGGCAGGTACAGAAAAACCTGCGTGTAATGTTTTTACTTCCTTAGGTTGAATGGATTCCTTGATAAAAGCAATTCCAAGAGGTTCTGCTACTCCTTCTTTACACAAAGCCATCACCAATGTCACTTCTTCTAACTGTTCCCCATCATTTACAATGGTAGCTTCTCCAGTAATCAAGCCAGCTTCTAAGGCTTCAATGTTTTTTTGTTCTGTTCCAATTCCCTTTTTAAAAAGTAAATTTTGTATTTGTATTGATGCAACCGTTCCATCTGGTTGTTCAGGTTGTTCGGGCTGTTCGGGCTGTTCAGGTTGTTCAGGTTGTTCAGGTTGTTCAGGTTGTTCGGGTTGTTCGGGTTGTTCGGGTGTATTGGGATCTTCTTCTACTTCTTTATTTACGTACACATTTACATTATCAATATAACAAATCGTGTTGCCTTCTACTCCTTTAATTCGATTTCTAAATTCTTTAATATCATTTCCATTATCAAAAGAATATTGGGCTTTAAATTCTTGGCTTTTTCCTGATTCATCTTGTACTATAACGGTATATTCACCTGTATTCGTATTGATTACGGTTGTTACATGATACCATTTTTGTACTTCGTACTCCATTGTATTACTTCCTACTCTTATTTTTCCATCATTTCCAAAATTATAAAGACTATTTCCTGGCTTTAGATCATTGCTTTCTTTGATTTCAATAAAAAATCGAGTTGCTAATGTATCTTCTACACGAATGTCTTGTTCGATTGTAACCATTCCTTGTACTGCTGTTTCAAAGATCCTCATAACACTGGGATCAGAAGCTGCATTGGCTCGTAACTGTATGCAATTTCCTTCTTTATCAGGACTTGGTACCACTTGGGCCGATACATCCATGCCTCCTTTGGCAAATTTACCCCACCCTGCTGGTAGAGTATCTTGTTCGTCAAAGTTATCTTGTGATACCTGCACTTTGCTTACTTCAGCTCCATAAACAGGGGCAGTATATACCCCTGCTATGGATAAAGATAAAATCATCATAAAAACTAAAAATACTTTCATCGATTGTTTCATTGTAACCCTCCTCCATAGATTTCTACTTCACTATAACTATTCCAACGGTTGATTGAGTTTCCATTTCCATTGATTCGCACATATCTTGCTTGTTGTTCTACAAAACCAAAATATTCCACTTCCGAAGTAGTTCCACTACTAGATCCAATATATACTTTTTCCCAATCTTGTCCATCTAGGGATAATTCAATGTTAAAAATTGAAGAACGTTTATGGCCATTATGGAAGGAAATTCCCACACAACTTACCTCCTGTATTTGACCTAAATCATATTGGATCCATTGTTCACCTTCAGCAGACCAACGTGTATTTAAGTCTTTGTCTACGGAATGTTCTGGTGGATTATAATTTTTCCCATCAGCTTGAAATTCACTGGCTTTAACTTCTTTTATTTCAAACTGAGTGCTGCTACTTGGTTTTGTATTACTTGGTAAAATACTAAAACGAATGGTATATTTAATAACTTCTTTATCATTTTTGGGATTTGTAACAATAATTTGTCCTAATTCTAATAAACTTTTAGGTTGAATAATTTCCATTTTGTAATCACTTGTGCCTTGGATTTCAGGTACTTTTTGAGTTCCAAAAGGCAATTTAATATCATAGTGATAAACATCAGGTCTAAAGTCCTCTATTGCCTTTCCGTCTAAGGTAATTTCTTTAGCCACTGGAAGGTCAATTTCTCCATCCTGAATACTCCATTGTTCTAAAGGAATATAGGTGGGAATCATAGTGGGCTCTTCTTGTTGATATTGTAAAGGAATTAAAGCTACAGCTAAATTCATCTCTTCTGCTTTTTCTAAATGAATCGCTAATTTTTGAATTCCCACAATTTCTTTTTGCCCTGCTGGATTGGGTTCCCCTTCAAAAGGTTTTGCTTCCATGACCGTAAATTTTGCGTCTTTGGATCCATCGGGAGTAATAATTTGGGCCCATAGCTTTTGGCCATTTTGAGTTAAGATAGCTGTTTGTCCATCTTCTCCAATCGCAATATTTGCTTGGGTATGCATAAACCACCATATATCTGAAGGTTTATGGGTTTTAATTTCATCTTGAACAATCATCATGCTTCGATTGTTTCCAAGCATAATTCCACGTTTTGCTTGTTTTGCATTTTTAGCATAGGCTTCTGTCATGTCTGCAATTGCAAAGCTACCTTTAGGTTTAGTTTCCATTCGTTCAATGGGGTTAAATGTCAAATGATCTTGTTGGTACTTTCCATCTGGATTAATAACAATAGTATTATGTCCCTCTGGTTTTGTTCGATAAAAATAAAAACGATCCGTATGATAGTTAAAGTATTTATTGGTGTAATTATCAGCTCCTAAATCAATGGCCCATTGTTCTCCATTGGCATGGTATACAAAGTTTCCAATATCTAAATGTCCATGGCTCATATATCCTTTACCTGCTTTAAAACCAACAAATTGACCGTAGACATTATTCCATTGGTTTCTAAAAGTCACTACTTCAGGTCCTCGAAAATACTTATCTAAAGAAAGTTTTGCGTCTTTGTTATGAAAACCTGGATCATACCATAAAATATCGTAGACACTTCCGGCCTGTTTTGCTTCTTCCATTAAAGAGAGACGCAATCCTGCAATGTCTGGATCATTTAACATTTTTGCAAGCCAGAAAAGTTCAGGCATTTTCATTTTTGTACTTGAAGCATCTGCGTAGTTAAAAGAACCTTGAGGTCCTGTAATATATAAAGGATAATAGGCTGTTTCTTTTAACCCAGGAGTATCTGCATGTCCATAAGTGGTTCCTAAGGCGCTTTCCATAGTCGCCATAAAACTTACAATATATTCAATCGTGTAACGCCAATATCCTGGTCCTTCTCCCCAACCTCCATCAGGGCTAAATTTCATTAAAATTACATCTTCTAATGATCGCATGGCTTTTGCCAAGGTTTCTCCTGCTATCTCTTCCACTTCATCTCC
>JAAYNZ010000120.1 GCA_012520595.1 Candidatus Epulonipiscium sp.
GGCAGCTATCATTGGGTACGACCAGGAGAAAGTTTGTATACCATTAGCCGGCAATATAATGTTCCCATTTCAGAATTGATACGTATTAACCAGATCCTTAATCCAAATCAAATTCCAGTTGGACTTCTTTTGTATATTCCCCCTAAACCAAGGCCCACCATAGATGTAGGAGCCTATATTGATCCTAGACTTACAGGTGCTAGATCTGCTACGATTGTTGATCAAGTAGCAGACAACCTGACTTTTCTGAATATTTTTAGTTATCAGGTTAATATAGATGGAACCTTGACGCCTGTTAATGACCAACCTTCTATCAATGCAGCCTATCGACATAGGGCAGCACCTTTAATGGTATTAACAAATTTTACAGAAGGCCGGTTTAGTACAGAATTGGCAACGAAAATACTCAATGACGAAGCTTTGCAGGATAAGATTTTAGATGAAGCTATAGCAATTATGGAGGAAAAAGGTTATGTAGGATTGGATTTTGATTTTGAATATTTAGGTGCACAAAATCGAGAACCTTATAATCAATTTTTAAGAAAAGCAGCTTCTCGCTTAAGAGAAAAAGGGTATTTTATTTCTACAGCATTAGCACCCAAGTTATCTGCAGGACAAATAGGAACATTATATGAAGGCCACGACTATAAAGCACATGGAGAAATCGTAGATTTTATTTTTTTTATGACATACGAATGGGGTTGGTCAGGTGGACCACCTATGGCAGTTTCTCCTCTCAATCAAGTTCGAAAAGTAATGGAATATGCTGTATCTGTCATACCACGAAATAAGATCATGATGGGAATGCCTTTATATGGATATGATTGGACCCTTCCTTACGTTCCGGGAGGAAAATTTGCGAGAGCCATTAGTCCCCAACAGGCCATAGAATTAGCTGTTCGTTATAATGCTCGTATTGAATATGATCCCGTTGCACAGGCTCCTCATTTTAATTATTATGATGAACAAGGCAGAGAACATGAGGTTTGGTTTGAGGATGCAAGAAGTGTTCAAGCATCTTTTAATCTTGTAAAAGAATTAGGTATACGCGGATTGTTCTATTGGGTATTAGGCTACGATTTCCCACAAAATTGGTTACTTATTCAGGATAATTTTCTTGTAAGAAAAAGAGTATGAACAAAAGAATATCACCTATTTCATTTAAAGTAGGTGATATTCTTTTGTTCTAACCAATATAAGCCATGAAACAATTGCTACTTTCTTTAATATGGAATATAATGTTATTATTATAAGGTTTGTGACAATTTATTATTGATCTATAAGAAAGGATGAAAATATTGACATCAAAATGGGTGCCAAAGATTTCAGGTAGAAGAAGGAATAGTAGGTTTGATAAAAGTGTATTTGTATTATTCTTAATTTCTTATATAGCGGTATTGGTTTTAGCGATGATGAGCAATATTCTCTATCATAAAACAGTAGAGAAAAAAATGCTTGAAAATGCGAAACGTTCTAATTTAGCTATGCTAGATCAGTTAAAAATTGATATTGACAATAAAATAAGACAAATCAATGAACTTAGTAATAATATTGTATTTAATACAAAAGTAAACATGCTTTTAAAGGGCAATGATGTCCTATATTCTTATTATGATTTAAAGCAAGAGTTTATGGCTTTTCCCAAAAGTAAAATTATTTATGATTATTATGTATACTTTGCAAATACAGACGAAATTTTGACGGCCACGTTAAAAAGCAAATCCAAAGATTTTTATCAAGCCATGTACAATTATGAATCTATGTCTTTTAGTGAGTGGCATCAAATGATATTAAATCAATATCATTTCAATACTTATTTACCGGTTCAGCAGCTCAATGCATATAATTCTCAACAATATCGGGTTCTTACGTTTATTCAATCCATTCCTGTTAATATAAATGAAGACTTATTAGGTCAAGCAATTATTTTAATCGATGAATCCAAAATAAGGGGTATTATTGATAAAATGAGGTGGGGAACCCATGCTCATATCTATGTATTAGATAAGCAAGGAAATGTTGTTCTTTCATCAGAGGAGGCCATTGCTTTACCTCAAGGGATCAGGGAACAGATAGGCAATTCTGGAAACGTATTTCATTATAATGAAGGGAAAGATAAAGCAACAGTGTTGTATCAGATTTCAAAAGATACACATTGGAAATATATTATGATTATGCCTGATAAAGAATTTTTGGCAGATATCCGACAAACAAAAATTTTTGTTTTTCTTTTATTACTATGCTTTGGTTTATTAGGAAGTATATTAGCGTATATTTTTTCATATCGTAATTATCGTCCCATTAAAGAAATTAAAGAAATGTTTAATAAGAAAGAACACCATGTTGATTTTCAATATCGGAATGAATTTGAATACATTAAATGTTCTATTATGGAATCCTTTAAAAAGCAGAGTGATTTTGATAATATGATGGCCATTCAATTGCCTGTGATGCGATCGGATTATCTTACTAAATTGTTGAAGGGTTATCTAGGGGAAATTGATATTGATAAGGATACATTGAATTTTATGAAAATTCATTTGCTATCGGATGATTTTATTGTGATCATTGCTTATATTCACAGCCAAAGTTGTTTTTTAGAAGACTTTTCAGAAAAAGAATGGGCGTTGGCAAGATTTGTATTAGCCAATGTGGGAAGTGAACTGATAGAAAAAAAGTATGAAAAATATTTTATTGAACTAGAAAGAAATCAGGTAGCTTTTATTTTAAATATTCCAGATCATGCCTTAGTCAAAAAAAGTCAAAAGCAAATAAAAAGTTTAGTTCAAGCTTTTTATGACTTGCTTAAACATCAATGTAAATTGCAGGTTACTTTCGGGATCAGTAATATTTATACAGGACTGGTACAGCTTAGACAATGCTATGATGAGGCTAGCAAGGCATTAGAACATGGTATTTTAGGGGATCAAAGAATTGTTTTTTTTGAAGAAATGGATACACCAGAGCAGTATTATTATTATCCCATTGATATAGAAGTACAACTGGCCAATATGATTCGGACAGGTAATTATGAAGATGCCGTAAAGACTGTTGATATGTTGTTTCAGGTGAATTTTGAAACCAAGCAGATGGCTGCAGAAACAGGACGATATTTTATCATGGATCTTATGAGTACTTTAATAAAAATACTAAACATGACTTTGGCTAAAAGGCAAAAACCTTTAGTAGCTATGGATGATTTTTTGAATCGTATCTTTATCTATGATGGAATTGATAGGATTCAAGCAGAAATTAAAACAATCATTAAAGAAATTTGTGAACAAATACAAGAATACCATAGTACACCTCATGATCGTTTAATCACAAATATTAAAGTATACATTACTGAAAATTATGGCTCCCATTCTTTAAGTTTAACATCTATTGCAGAAGAATTTAACAGAACTCCACAATATATTTCTACCTTGTTTAAAACGTATACAGGACAAAACATAAAAGATTTTATATCGAAAATTCGAATCGAAAAAGCAAAAGAATTACTTAGAGATGACCAACTTACACTTACAGATATTGCCAAACAACTAGGATACGCAAATGATATGGGGGTCATTCGATTATTTAAAAAGTACGAAGGTGTTACTCCTGGTGTTTATCGTAAGCAGATAGAAGAAGAGAAGAATATCATATAGAAGTAGAAAAAAATAAAGTTTACTTTTTGTACCTAGTTATTGGCCTTAAAGGCTTGAATACGAGTTAATCTTAAAAAAGAGCGATCATATTAATTTTTTATGGTTTTTACTTAAGAGTCCTTTTAAGGACTTTTATTTTTTTCTTAAAAATTGGATATGGTTTGTAAATTCCAGAGATTTACTATTTACCTGCCCGATATTATACTAGAGTCATCAAATCATAACAGCATTAAGGGAGGTGAAGCAATGACAAATCAAATGTCTATGGAAAAAACAAGGAAAATAAAAGAAAAATTTTCTTATCAAAAAACAAAAAATGGGACAGTAAAAAAAATAATTAGAAATTGGCAGCTCTATTTATTTATTTTACCTGCACTCGTTTATTTTCTTATTTTTTGTTATGGACCTATGTATGGTATTCAAATTGCTTTTAAAGATTTCATTGCGACAAAAGGGATATGGGGAAGTCCTTGGGTAGGATTCAAACATTTTAGAAACTTTTTTGGGATCCATTCGTTTAAAATAATTATAAAAAACACCTTATCTCTTTCTATTTATGCTCTTTTAGCAGGCTTTCCAATGCCTATTATTCTTGCTTTACTATTAAACGAAGTAAAAAGTAATAAGTTTAAAAAATTAGTAC
>JAAYNZ010000010.1 GCA_012520595.1 Candidatus Epulonipiscium sp.
CCATAACCGCTATAATGGTTTTCTTCAATGAAAAAATAGTTTTAGTATGAGCCTTTATTTGTTTTATTTTATCTAGTATTTTTTTTGAGTGAAAGATAGCAGAAACCTTACTTAAGATTCTGTCCATACGGCCTTCCTCCAATATATGTTTCCTAAATTTAAAACCTACATAATATTTATGTAATACTTTTGTAAAAAATTCTGTTTTTATTGTAACAAATAAATTTTGTTTTGTAAAGGGTATTCTAAAAAAAAGATGAAAGCTTATGAAAAGCCTTCATCTTTTTTAGTCAATTTGTTGTTTTCCTTAGTCTAATATGTGAATAATATCTGCTGTTTTCCCATCTGCGTTGGTGTAAATCAACACTTCCGAATACAATTTTAAATTTCTAGGGTTCAGCGTACTAGAACGGTTATAAGCCTTTGTATCAGAAGTAATATAAAACTGACGTAAAAATCCTAAATCACTATTCCCTCCTTGGTTCACCTTTATGGTGATGACTTTACGATCATTGCTAATATCTTCAATGGTTCCTTGGTAAGTTGTATCTACCTTTTGCCGTGCAATATGAATACTTCCTACTTCCTCACTCTCTAAGTTCAACTCTACTTCTTGTCCCAATCGCAAATCATAGATACTGGCAACGGTACTACTAGAAGAAGAAATCGCAACAGAAGGTAATATGGCATATTCTTTAGTTTTTCCATCTTTATCCGTAATGGTCATCTTACAAACAGGAGCGATTAAAATACTTTCTACGGTGCCACTGATTCGTTGACGCCAACCTTCTGCATATAAGGTAACCACTTCATCATAATCTACTTTTACAGTAACCTTATCTCCGATACGAAGGTTCGACCATTTTGCTGCATTATAATTTTTCTTGCGAACTTCCGATTTATTGGTGATTTTATATCGTTCAACCCGGCCATCATCACTTTTTACAGAAATGGTGGTTTGTCCATCTAGGTAAGTACGATCTACAATGGTTCCCTTTACTTCTCGCTCTCTACTTAAAATAGTTCCACGATACAGCTGGCTCATATCTACTTCTGCCTCAATCATATCCCCCACTTCAATATTCCAAACCCCTATGGCTTTTTCATCCTTTTTTAGATCTGCTTGGGGTACAATTACATAGGTCTGTTCTTGCTCATGGATATTACCCCATAATAAAATTTGTTGTTTAATCGTAATGGTATCATTCTTTCCTTGGGTTCCTGTCTTTGCAACGATTCCTTGAATCTTCTGGGTTTTTACAGAAGGATTTTGAGGTGGTTGAATCGTAGTAGAATCGAGTAATACTTGTACTGAAAATATTTCTTCCATACCTTGGCTACCTTCTCTTACTTTTACAGATACCTGCATACCTTCTCTTAGTTCTTCTAAAGTTAACCGTCTGCTATCTTTCCAGATTTGAATGTCCGTAGGAATACGATACATCAAGTCTTTACCTGTTCCATCGGTTATCACTAAAAGTCCTCTTGAAAGATGCTGAGTATTCTTTAGTACTCCCATAAAAGATTGTTCTTGGCTTACATTGGGTTGGCTTGGTACGGACGGTGTCTGTTTTTCCATATATTCTAATGTATTGGCCAAAAAAACTGCCAACGCAACACGATTGACATCCATTTTAGGATTAAATTTATTATTAGTGTCTCCTTGTACCAACCCCAGTTTTTTCAAATGAGCTACATACGGTTTTGTTTGTTGAGAAATCGCACTATCATCTGCAAATCCTGTAATGGCTGTATTTCCTAAAGCTTCTTGCTCTTTTCCTAATAATCGTACTAAATACATCGTTAATTCTTCTCTTTTTAATGGTAAAACTTCTCCCTTGGAATTGATAAACTGATTTAGATCACTTTCTTTAAAAACTCCTTTTTGTAATAAATAAGCAATCCGATGATTTTTGCTCTGATCCCAACGTTTAAACATCTGAGCCGCTCGTTCTAACGTTCCTTTGTATTGGTTATATGCATTTTCATTGTATTGTTTTTCTTCTGCTGTAATAGTAGCATCTATCAAAGGATCTTTATATCCTGCTACTTTTGCTAGTATAGTCACTAAATCAAACTTATTTACCACTTGTTCTGGTAAAAACTGTCCTGCACTATTTCCTACCATTAATCCTTCATCAGCTACCTTTTGAACGGCAATCTTTCCCCATGCCGGAACATCTTTATATACAGGTGCAGCCCAAGCTATAGAAGAAATGCCTACTGTTACTGCCAACGTTAAGGCCCATTTACGCATTCGATTCATGTATCTCTCTCCTTTACTTTTTCTTTCGTTTTTTCTTATTTTTTATAGCAATTTAGTTATAACTTTTTCTTATTTCATCTTTCTGTCTTCTATGGTATGTATAGCTTTGCTTTATCTTTATTGTATGATAAAACCAAAGGACATGCAAGTAGTACCAAGGAAATTTTACCTTTTTTTCTCCTGCTGGTTCATGGGAAACAAAAGGATCATGGGTTCTTGTACTTTCCATGCCTCTTTGGAAGAAACTCCATATAAATTGTATTTCCTTTTTTGTTCTTCTTCATAATTCTGCTGTACCAAACGAGCATAAAGCAATTGTTGGTGCAAAATCCTTGGAGACCAAAGGGTAGAAATTAGAACATCTCCTGTTAAGTGAAAAACACCTTGCCGTCCTTTTTCTTCCACCTTTTCCACCTGATCAAAAGATACATATCCATAAGCTCCATCTCCTTTTCCAACGGGTTGTCGAACTTTCGCCGGAACCAATACTATATAAGGACCTAGAGGAACAGGAATTCCATTTCGCCTTTGCAAAAGTTGTCCATATTTTTTTCGTAACTGATACAAATCCAATCCCTGATAGCGAAAAAAGGCCTGTAAAAAACTTCGCATTGTTTGAAGGCATAGGATTGTTTCTCCTTCTAATGTATAAATCAGGGTCTGATTTTCTCCC
>JAAYNZ010000121.1 GCA_012520595.1 Candidatus Epulonipiscium sp.
ATGAGAATTATCAACAGAAAATTGCATGGGGCATTTATGTAGGTATTATGAAATATTTTTATGAACTGGATCATGGAACCATTCCTACAGAACCCCTTTTGCATCAGTGAGAAGATCAAAAGACAGATAAAAGGTAGACAGAGGGCGAAAGGAAGAAGAAATAGATGTATACATTAGTAGATATAGTCGATAAACTCATTGATGTCGAAAGACAAGCACGAGAGATTTATGAACAAATTGCTATCATGGAGGATGCAATTCCAAGTGTAAGAACCATTGCTAGAGTATTAAAATCAGAAGAAGAGCGACATGTAGAATACTACACAAAATTAAGAAAAGAATTAAATCAAAAAGATCTACCTATGTTGGACTTTATTGCCTATGATAAAGTTTCTTCTTTATTTAATGAATTCAAAAGCCGATTTACTTTGCCTCATCCTGAAACACCTCAAGAAATACTTCGTTATGCTTATCGATTTGAACAAGAGAACAAAGCCTTAGTTATTGATGTACAGGGACGCTTATTAGCCAGAGAAAGTGAAGCGGGAGATAAGATTGAAGAAGTACTTTATCAAGTCATAAAAGAAGAAGAGCGACATATTCAAAATCTCAAACAGTTTTTGCGTGAAGCGTAGAAAAAAGCATTGTTAACCAAATCGATTTTAAAGGTTGACAATGCTTTTTGGCTTTGCTATAATACTTTCAGAAGTTACAGTTATGAGAGGAGAGTTGTATGAAAACAAAAGATTTGGTATTAATATCCTTGTTTGCAGCCATTACGTGCATTTTATCCGTTATTGCCATTCCTCTACCCTTTACTCCAGTTCCCATTACACTACAGATTTTAGCAGTCACCATGTGTGGAGCTATTTTAGGTGGCAAGGGAGGAGCTCTTTCCCAAGTGATCTATGTTTTATTAGGAGCTATTGGACTGCCCGTATATGCAGGAGGAGCTTCTGGTTTAGGTCAATTGATGGGGCCTACAGGTGGTTACCTTTTTGGATTTATAATAGGAGCGTATCTCATTGGTATTTTGACCCATCGAGGGATGAAGAGTGTTACGACACGACAAGGACGTTATGGGATTATAGTTGGTTCTATGCTTGTTGGTTTATTTGTTATTTATCTTTGTGGAATGTTCCAACTAATGTTAGTGGCTCAAATGACATTGGCAAAAGCTTTTTTAGGTGGCGTTGCTCCTTTTATACTGGTAGATATGTTGAAAGTAATCGCTGGATCTATAATTGCATTTGCTCTTCGAGAAAGTTTAGTAAAGGCAGCTGTGATATCTTAATTTTTTAAGATATCACTTTTTTTTGGGAAACCTCAATAATGAAGGTGAAAATATGGTATAATAAAAAATAAAATTTCACTAAAGAGGGACTATAATAATGGAAACAATAATTACAAAAATAGATCGAAAAAAACCGGATATGGAAGTGATTCAACAAGCAGGTAAGATTTTAGCTTCTGGAGGAATTGTAGCTTTTCCTACAGAAACAGTTTATGGTTTAGGGGCCAATGCTTTGGATCCAAAAGCGGTTGAAAAAATTTTTAAAGCCAAAGGACGTCCTTCGGACAATCCTTTGATTGTTCATATTAGTAGCCAAGAAGCTCTTTCGGCTTTAGTATCAGAGATTCCTCCTGTGGCTATTCCGTTGATGAAACATTTTTGGCCGGGTCCTTTGACATTAATTTTCCCAAAATCATCTATCATTCCCAAAGAGATTACAGGAGGACTTTCTACAGTCGGAATTCGATATCCCGTTCATCCCATTGCTCAAAAAGTCATTCAAGCAGCCCAAGTTCCTATTGCGGCTCCTAGCGCCAATCTTTCAGGAAAACCCAGTCCCACGAAGGCAGAGCATGTGATCCATGATTTAAAAGGGAAGGTAGATATGATTATTGATGGAGGATGTTCTGCCATAGGGTTGGAATCTACCGTATTAGACATTACAGGTGAGATTCCTATGATCTTACGGCCCGGTGGTATTACCCAAGATATGATCGAAGCAGTTGTCGGTCCTATTCTTTTAGATCCCGCCTTAGAAAGTAGAAGAGAAGTCAGTCAAGCTACAGTTCCTAAGGCACCAGGTATGAAATATAAACATTATGCTCCCAAGGCACAAGTGGAAGTTATTGTTGGGGAGGTTTTGGCAGTAACTCAAAGAATACAACAATTGATTAAAGAAGATAAAAGTCATAGAAAAATTGGGGTAATGGCAACAGATCAAACCCAATCCCAGTATGAAGGTGAAAATGTTTTCGTCCTTAGTGTAGGAGATCGAAAACAGCCAGAAACCATTGCCAGTCATTTGTTTGATGTTCTTCGACAATTTGATGAAGAAGACATCGATGTGATTTATGCAGAAGGTGTTCCAGAAGTACAAGTTGGAATGGCCATTATGAATCGGTTGGTTAAAGCAGCAGGATACAATATTCTTTATGTATAAATGTGCCTTCGTAGACATTTGCATTTATATGAAAGTTGGATATGGAGAGAAAGGAGACGATTATGAGAAAAATTCTATTCGTATGTACGGGAAATACATGCCGTAGTCCCATGGCACAAGCACTTGCTCAACATGAGTTTGAAAAAATAGACAATCAGGTTGAATTTTTTTCAAGAGGACTTGCTGTTTTTGCGCCATCACCTCCTAGTAAAAATGCCTTATTAATTATGCAGCAATATGAGTTAGACATTTCCTATCATCAAGCTACCCAAATCCAAGAAGAAGATATACAGGTAGCTGATTTGGTTTTAACAATGACAAGGGAGCATAAACAATATTTAACCCATCATTATCCTCAGTGGGAGTATAAGGTTTTTACTTTAAAGGAATATGTAGAACAAGAAGAGTTGGATATTTTAGACCCCTTCGGAGGCAGTTTACAGACTTATCAAGAATGTGCTAAAGATTTACAAAAACAGATAATATTGCTGTCCCAAAAAATAAAATAAGACAAATTTGAACTTTTTATTGCCACAAGGGTTAAGAAGTGCTATAGTATTATGAGGAAAAATTGGAGGTATGCATATGATAGCAATTGGTAGTGATCATGGAGGATATGAATTAAAGCAAGAAATTATTCGCTACTTTGAAGAGAATCATATTGAATATAAAGATTTTGGATGTGATTCCCTTGTATCTTGTGATTATCCCAATTATGGGAAACAAGTGGCACAAGCTGTAGTAGAAGGTACTTGTGAAAAAGGAATAGTAATCTGTGGTACTGGCATTGGAATTTCCATTGCGGCAAACAAAGTAAAAGGAATTCGAGCTGCTCTATGCCATGATTGCTTTTCAGCAGAAGCTACCAGGGCTCATAATGATGCCAATGTGTTAGCTTTAGGAGGGCGTGTTGTTGGCCCAGGTTTGGCGCTTAAAATTGTAGAAACATTTTTAAACACAGAGTTTTCCAAAGAAGAAAGGCATACACGAAGAATCAACCAACTTGAATGCGAATAGGAGGATGATGATGGGACAAGTACATGTTATGGATCACCCACTGATCCAACACAAAATTGGTATTTTAAGAAACAAAGAAACGGGCTCCAAAGAATTTAGGGAAATCGTAGAAGAATTAGCCATGCTTATGAGTTTTGAAGCAACAAGGGATCTAGCATTAGAAGAAGTAGAAGTAGAAACGCCTGTAGCTAAAACCAAAGTAAAAGTCATTGCAGGAAAAAAATTAGGGATTGTTCCTATATTACGTGCAGGTTTAGGTATGGTAGATGGAATGTTACGGTTAGTACCAGCAGCGAAAGTGGGACATGTGGGATTATATCGAGATCCTGAAACATTACAGCCAGTAGAATATTATTGTAAGCTTCCTTATGATGCATCAGAAAGAGATATTTTTGTTCTTGATCCTATGCTTGCTACAGGAGGCTCCGCAGTAGCTGCTATTCAATATATAAAAGATCGAGGGGTACAAAGAATACGATTTTTATGTCTTATTGCTGCTCCAGAGGGAGTTAAGAAACTACAAGAAGCTCATCCCGATGTAGAAATTTATGTAGCTGCTTTGGATGAACGATTAAATGAACATGGTTATATTGTACCTGGACTAGGAGATGCAGGAGATCGTTTATACGGCACTAAATAATAAGGGATAGAAAAGGACAAGGAGGAAGGACGATGCGACCGAGTTGGGATGAGTATTTTATGGAAATCGTAGATTTAGTCAAAGAAAGATCCACTTGTTTGCGAAGAAAAGTAGGAGCTCTCATTGTCAAGGATCGAAATATTTTGACTACAGGGTATAACGGTTCTCCAAGAAATTGTGCCCATTGTGTGGACATAGGTTGTCTACGTCAGCAGTTGAAGATTCCTTCTGGTGAAAGACATGAACTTTGCAGAGCTTCTCATGCAGAACAGAATGCCATTGTACAGGCAGCCATGCATGGAATTTCTATAAAAGGTAGTACCATGTATATTACTTGTCAACCTTGTTCTATTTGTTCCAAAATGATTATTAATGCAGGGATTGTACGCTTAGTATTTAAGGGAGAATATCCGGATTCACTTTCAATACAGTTATTACAAGAAGCGGGCATTGAACTGATTCATTTTGACAAAAAATAAAGGCAACCGACATATTTCCCGGGAAATATGTCGGTTTTTCAATGGAAATAGGAAAAAAGCAATAAAAAAATCATTTGACAAAAACTAGTGATAAAGATAGAATATACATGATTAAGTTATCATTACATACAGAAACTAAAATAAGGATAGAAAAATGCTTTAGACACAAATACCTACATTTTTAAAATGAAGAGAAAAAATGAAATCAGATTTGCTTGATAAAAAATAGGAAATTGAAATGAAGTAGATCAAGTACAAGGAGAGGATAACTGTGCAACAATTTTTAATGGAACCCAAAGCTACTGTATTGTATATTGTTGCGTTTGTCTTTGCATTTTTAATTACGCTCATCACGACTCCTTTTAGTAAAAAGCTTGCTTATAAAGTAGGTGCTATTGATAAACCTAAAGCAAGAGGAATGCACACAAAACCAATGCCCTTAGCAGGCGGTACAGCCATTGTTTTAGGTTTTACCATTACTGTTTTAACATTAACTCCTATGGTAGAAGGTTTTCATTGGCAGGAAGTAGGAGGCATTTTATTAGGAGGACTTTTTATTGCGATTGTTGGCTTTTTTGATGATATCTATAATTTAAGTGCCAAGTTTAAATTATGTATGCAAATTTTAGCAAGTCTTATCGTGATTTTTTCAGGCATTCGTGTGGATGTGATTACATGGCCCTTGTTGTTCGGACAAACGGTTCCTTTACCTCAACACGTTAGCCTTATTGTGTCTTTATTATGGATGGTAGGTATTACAAATGCAGTAAATTTAATTGATGGATTGGATGGATTAGCAGCTGGTGTGTCTTCCATTGCGGCACTATGTTTTATGTTTTTATCCATCATGACAGGAAATCCAGTAGCCGTATTGTTAACAGCCAGTTTAGCAGGAGCTTGTATGGGATTTTTACCTCATAATTTTAACCCAGCTACTATTTTCATGGGGGATACAGGATCTACTTTTTTAGGATTTATATTAGCTGTTAGTTCCATTGAAGGATTATTCAAAGGGTATACAGTCATTACAGTAGTTGTAGCTGTTTTAATTTTAGGACTTCCGATTTTTGATACGACTTTTGCAATTATACGAAGGATCTTAAAAAGACAACCTGTGATGCAAGCAGATCGTGGACATTTACATCATCGATTAATGGACAAGGGATATAGTCAAAAGAAAGCGGTTCTGACGTTATATGGTATTAGTGGAGGCTTTGGTATTACAGGAATTCTAATTGCGTCGCAAGATATCCAATTTGCTATTGGATTGTTAGGGTTTATGATTGCTTTGATTATTTTTAGCTACTATCGTCAAAATCATACAAATTCATGATGTAAAAAAGTGTAAAAAACCAAAGGAATGAGAGTAAATCAGGACCCATGTAGGGAAATAAAAAAAGATGTGATTACACCACATCTTTTTTTATTTCCCTAAAAATTCAAGATTATTGTATCTGATAATAATTTTTGATTTGTTCCACTGCTTTATCACGATCCGTATGGTAAATTAAATAAGAGATATCTACTTCAGAGGTAGTAATTAACTTAATATCCACGCCTGCTTCAGCTAATAGGTTCATGGTTTTAGCAGCAGCACCAGGAGTTGATTTCATTTCTTCCCCAAACAAAGAAAGTTTTATGTTGTTTGAATTAATATCTATTCGAAGAGTCGGTATTTCTGTTTTAAATGATTTTAAAGTTTGAATAGCTCCAAATAAATCATCATCAGATAAAGTAAAAGAAAGGCTAATACTTCCTTTATAGGGAGGAGTTTGACTAATCATATCAATATTAACTTTAGATTTACCCAATGCCTCAAAAATTTTTGCAACTTGAACGCTATCCACAGGTATCTTATCCAATGTGATGAGAGTAACATGTTCAGTAACAGTTAATTGTGTAATAACAGATTTCATAGAATCACCTCTTTTGAAATAGTAGTATGGATATCATATATTGTATTATACCTTATATTCTTTTCTTTTCATATAGACATGGATATTTATTTATAATTAAAAATAAGACCCATAGTATAGGCAAATATGCGACTTCAGTCATTGAGCTGTTTCTTATTAGGGATTTTAGAAACAATTGCTTTTTTGTAGAAAACGTGGTTAAATAAGAGAAGATCTACATAGGGTATAAAGTGAGAAAGAGAGGAATCGAAGTGAAAAAAATTAAAGTCATGAGTGTGTTTGGCACAAGACCAGAAGCAATTAAAATGGCTCCCTTAGTAAAAGAATTAGAAGCCACAGAGGAAATCCAAAGTATTGTTTGTGTAACGGCTCAACATAGAGATATGTTAGATCAGGTATTACATATTTTTAATATTCAGCCGGATTATGATTTGGACATAATGAAAGAAAAACAAACTCTTACAGATATTACAATACGAGCCTTGCAAGGACTAGAAAAAGCCATGGAAGAAGCCCAACCTGATTTAGTATTGGTTCATGGAGATACTAGCACTACTTTTGTAGGAGCTTTAGCTGCTTTTTATCAAAAAATTAAGGTAGGTCATGTAGAAGCCGGCCTTCGTACTTTTGATAAATACCAACCTTTTCCAGAGGAGATGAATCGAAAATTAACAGGATCTTTAGCAGATCTTCATTTTTCGCCGACTCGTCTTGCAAAAGAACATTTATTAGCCGAAGGAGTTTCTGAAGACTTAATTTATATAACAGGAAATACAGCCATTGATGCTCTTAAAATTACGATTGAAGAAGACTATACTTTTAAGGAAGAAATATTAAATACTATTCCTTTTCATGATCGACGTGTGATTACGATGACAGCTCATCGACGAGAAAATTTAGGACAACCTTTGGAAAATATCTGTAAAGCTGTTTTACGTATTGTAGAAGAGTATGAGGATATTGAAGTGGTTTATGCTGTACACAAAAACCCTGTAGTACGAGAGACAGTAAATCAATACTTAGGTAACCACCCTCGAATCTACTTATTAGATCCTTTAGATATGAAAGATATGCATAATCTGTTACAACGATCCTACTTAGTCTTAACAGATTCAGGTGGACTTCAAGAAGAAGTACCTGCGATGGGTAAACCTGTTCTCGTTCTTCGTAATGTAACAGAACGTCCGGAAGGAGTACAGGC
>JAAYNZ010000122.1 GCA_012520595.1 Candidatus Epulonipiscium sp.
CATGGGGCCGGGGGTTCAAGTCCCTCAACCCCGACCATTTATTTTAAAAACAATACAACTTGACAATAATTTAGAACTGTGTTATTATACTTTTTGCTAATTGCTTTTATGGGCGCATAGCTCAGCTGGGAGAGCACCTGCCTTACAAGCAGGGGGTCATAGGTTCGAGCCCTATTGCGCCCACCATTATAACAATATATAATACCATTTAATTTTCTGTGGCGGAGTAGCTCAGATGGCTAGAGCATACGGTTCATACCCGTAGTGTCGGCGGTTCAATTCCGTCCTCCGCTATTAACAAAAATAGACTTCAAGAACTACTCTTGAAGTCTATTTTTTTAGTAGCATAAAAATCATATATTCACTAATAATATTCACTTATATGACTATGTATATCTAGATAGATCCTTGTGTAAGTTAGAGTTTGATTGTGTATACCTACACTAAGCATACGCATTTGAAAAAATATTTAAAAAGGAAGAGGAGAAAATATATGAGAATAGGAATGGGGTATGATGTTCATCGTTTAATTAAAGAAAGGCCTTTGATAATAGGAGGTGTTCATATTCCTTTTGAAAAAGGGTTGTTAGGGCATTCCGATGCTGATGTACTGACTCATGCTGTTATGGATGCTTTGTTAGGAGCAGCCGCCCTTGGGGATATTGGTAAGCACTTCCCAGATACAGATCCTACGTATAAGAATATTTCTAGTCTGGTTCTTTTAGAAAAGGTAAAGGAGAGTTTAGAAAGAGAAAAATATACAATTATAAATATTGATGCTACCATTGTAGCTCAATTACCTAAAATGGCACCTTATATTAATGAAATGAGAAAAAATATAAGTGAAATATTAAAAATTGATATTCAACAAATAAACATTAAAGCAACAACAGAAGAAGGGTTAGGAATTACAGGAAAAGGAGAAGGAATTACAAGTCATGTCATTTGCCTTTTGCAAAAGAAGTAAAAGATGATTTTTATAGAAAAATCGATAGAATATGATTTTAAGCTTTGAAATTTCTACATCGTTATCAAATTCTATATAGTGCAAAACCTTTGAAAATGCAGGACTTGGAACCAATGTTCATTTATTTAAAATTGATCGTATAACCGGAGAAAAAACAGAAATCATTATTCCAGAAAATGCACATGGTTTGTCTACTGGAGATACAGGTACAATTGCAGATGTATTTATTATCAATAACAAGCTTTTTGTTTCTGTAAGCACGATAAATATGGTTGTTATGGATGTTGAGACACAAGAGGTTCTACATACATTCCAATACAGTAATATGATTTCAGAGCCTTCTCCTTACAATCCAAACCTTATTTACTATAAATTTGGGACAAAATTTTATCAATATGACATGAGCACCAACCAATCTAGTGAGATTAATCTTTCTATTCCACTTCCAGATACAGTACGAGTAAAAGACATGCAATGGGTTGAGCTAAAGAGTGGAGAAAAGGCTGGCAAAAAGGTATTAGCTATGGTTACACAATAAGGTTGATTTAAATATATCTTCATTTCCTCAACCTGAAGGCATTGGCTTTTTAAACGATATGGCTTACTATGGAACTTATGTTGGAGCAGTCATGTATCGCTTTGATCCAACGAAACCTGTATTGTTAAATCAAAACCCAGAAATGGTTTATGATATTAAAAATGAGCAAGACAGACCCTTTGCGATCACTTCTGGTAATAATAAAGTATTCGTCGGAACGGTTCCAGATTATGGTGTTTTAGGTGGAACTTTAGCTATTTATGATGAAGCAACAGATACTTGGTCCCAATATAATAATGTTGTTGAAGATCAAAGTATTATTGGTCTTGCTTATAAAGATGGATTATTATATGGCAGTACTACAGTGTGGGGTGGTTTAGGATCTGAACCAACGGCAAAACAAGCTAAGATCTTTATTTGGGATGTGGATAAAAACATCAAAGTTGATGAATTTACATTAGACATTCCAGGTATTGATGAAGTACCACGAATGATTGGTGAAATTGCATTTGGCCCCGATGGACTATTGTGGGGAATCGTTGATGGTACCATCTTTGCTATAAATGTAGACACAAAAGAAATTGTAAAAAGTAAATTAATTTACCCAAGCCTTTACAATACAAGTAAGTGGAAAGCATATGATTTAAGATGGAGTCCAGATGGTATGATCTACACAACCTTGTCACGTAAGATTCTGGTTATTGATCCAGAGACATTGCAATACAAAGTAATCGAAAGTGGTTTTGTAAATGATATGACTCTAGGGATGGATGGTAGTATTTATTATGCACCAGAAGCTGGAACGACCATAGCTCGCATTGCTGTTCCAGAAACAGATGCTACCCTATCAGCCATCTACTTAGACGAAGTACTCTTAAAAGATTTCTCACCAGGTAAGCTGACTTATTATGTAGCTGTAGAGGAAGTAAAAACAGTAAAAGCAACGACAACCCAATCAAAAGCCATTGCTACTGTTATACAGGAAGGTTCCTTTACGCAACCTACGGTGATTCAGGTTGTTGGTAGTGATGGAAAATCAAAATTAGAATATACGATCCATTGGGAAAAAGCACAGGGCAGTAAATTGTTTATTTCAACTTCTCCAACAATGAGTGTAGGAAGTGAGCTGCAAGTTGCTTTAAAGGTAGAAGATGCTGCTGATTTATATAGTATCGAAGCCATTATTCATTATGATCCAACCACATTACAAATTCAAGACATTCAACCTTCTGAAGTCTTTAAAAATGGTAATGAAGTGTTCCTAAAATATACAGATGAGCCTATGGGTACAATTCACATGATTGTTTCTCAGTTAGGTGAACATACTGTAAATGGAAATATAGAAATTGCTAATGTGGTTTTTAAAGCATCGGATAAGGAAGGAAATACGAAGCTTACCCTAGATAAAAGTTCATTGACAGCGAGAATTGATGCAGATGAAACAGGTACGATCTATCCTTTAGAAGAGGAGCAAGAACTTACGATTATGCTCTTAGAAGAGTATGAAGATGTAAATAAAGATGGTAAGATTGATATTCTAGATTTTATTACAGTAGCAAAAAAAATTGGTGTTCCAGTAACAGATGAAAATCGAAACTTAGATATTAATGGGGATGGTAAAATTGATATTGCAGATCTTGGTTTAATTGCATTAAAAATTTTAGCATAGTAACATTTAAAGTAAAGTAAAAAAAGGAAGTAGCAAAAGCCTCAAGTGGTATTAAGAAGATCACTTGAGGCTTTTAAATATTTTATTGAATGGTTGTTTCATGAGTTGCCAAAGCAAAGTCACTGTATTATAATAGAACAATAGAACATATTAGATACATGCTATTATGATTTCATGCATAAATGTTTTTTATACATTGAATAAAGATCTACACTAGGAGGATATTGTCATTATGAATACAAAACCTGAAAAAGTTAGATTTGCTCCTAGCCCTACGGGCTATTTGCATATTGGAGGAGCAAGAACTGCACTCTTTAACTATTTACATGCTAAAAAAACAGGAGGTTCTTTTTTAGTTCGAATCGAAGATACAGACTTAGCAAGATCTACTAAAGAATCGGAAGAAGTGATTATTCGAGACCTACATTGGCTAGGGATTCATTGGGACGAAGGAATTGAAGTAGGAGGGCAACATGGACCCTATCGTTCCATGGAACGAAAACATTTGTATCAACCTTTTATTGATCAACTGATTCAAGAAGGAAAAGCTTATTATTGCTATTGTACAGAAGAAGAAGTAGAAGAACAAAGAAAGATACAGCGTACCAACAATGAGCTACCTCATTATACTGGAAAATGTAGAAATTTAACTCCAGAACAAAAAGCCCAGTATGAAAAAGAGGGAAGAACTCCTGTTATTCGTTTTCGAGTTCCTGAAGATCAAAAGATACTTGTTAAAGACTTGGTACGAGGAGATGTAGAGTTTGATAGCAATGGAGTCGGTGATTTTGTAATTGTAAAATCGGATGGAGCTCCTGTTTATAATTTTGCTGTTGTGATTGATGATTATTTAATGGAGATAACGACGGTTATTCGTGGAGAAGAGCATTTATCCAATACCCCAAGACAAGTTTTATTATATGAAGCTCTTGGTTTTCCAGTTCCTAAATTTGCTCATGTATCACTTATTTTAGGAGAAGATCGCTCTAAAATGAGTAAAAGGCATGGTTCAACTCATGTTGACCAGTATCGTTCAAAAGGATATCTTCCAGAAGCCATCGTTAACTTTCTAGCTTTATTAGGTTGGTCACCAGAAGAGGGAGAAGAAGAAATTTTTACCCTTGCTGAACTAGAGAAAATTTTTACCCTTGATCGGGTAACGAAAAATCCAGCTGTTTTTGATATTAAAAAATTAAATTGGATGAATGGACAATATATTCGAAAAGCACCTATTGATGAAATTGTAGAAATGAGCATTCCCTTCTTTATTGAGGCAGGTTATATCACAGAAGAAGAAAGTAAAACAAGAAGAGAATGGCTAGTGAAAATCGTAGAAGCAGCTAGGGAAAGAATGGAATACCTAGAACAAATCAAAGACCATGCTCGTATTTTCTTTGATGATACATTACATCTTGAAAATGAAGAAGCAGAATCCATGCTACGATTGGATCATGTTCCAATGCTTTTACAAGCATTTCAAGAAAAAGTGGAAGAAGTAGAAGCCATTGATACTGATTTTGCTAAAGGAATCTTTAAAGTATTACAAAAGCAAACAGGAGTTCGCGGCAAAAATCTTTTCATGTGTATACGAGTGGCTCTTACAGGACAATGCCATGGTATGGAGTTAGTAGACATCTTAGAGATCTTAGGGAAAGAGAAAGTCTTAGCTAGAATCGATCAAGCGTTAGCGTACTTAGGCTAAAGAAAAACAAAGATAATTACTCACTAAGTAAGCAAACGTAGCATATAGATATAGAGGGATAATAATTTAAAAACAGTGATAGGAAAGAGTATTTTGGCAACCTTTTCAGAGAGAAACTACCAAGGGTGGAAGTGGTTTTAAAGAAGTGCCCAAAGAAGTGCGTCCTGGAGTTGGTGAGATGAAGGAAGAGTAGTCTACACCCGGTGTCATGCCGTTATCATGTAGAGGGAGAGTTTTATACTCTAACCAGAGTGGAACCGCGGAAAACTTCGTCTCTGACAGGGATGGAGTTTTCTTTTATTATGTAAGAAAGGGGGACACCCTATGAATTTATTGAAAGAAGAAATAAAAGTGATAAAAGAAAGAGATCCAGCAATTAAGTCTACAGCTGAAGTTTTATTATATCCTAGTTTATATGCGATTTTATTCCATCGTATTGCTCATTGGCTTTATAAAAAGAAATGTTATTTCGTGGCCCGACTTATTTCTCAGATTATTCGGTTTTTTACAGGAATAGAAATCCATCCAGGAGCAAAAATAGGAAAAGGATTATTTATTGATCATGGCATGGGAGTTGTAATAGGAGAAACCTGTGAAATAGGAGATTATGTGACTATTTATCAAGGGGCTACTCTAGGAGGAACAGGAAAGCAGCAGGGAAAACGTCACCCCACCATAGGAAACAATGTAATGATTAGTGCAGGAGCAAAAGTGTTAGGACCTTTTACTGTGGGAGATCACGCACGGATAGGAGCAGGAGCAGTGGTACTACAGGAAGTTCCTCCTTATTCTACTTGTGTAGGAATCCCAGGCAAGATTGTAAAAAGAGGAGACAAAAAAATAGATCCTTGCAAGAATCTTGATCAAAGACTTCCGGATCCTGTACAGATGGAAATTTGCAAACTTCTTCATCGAATAGAAGTTTTAGAGGAAAAAATCAAACAACTAGAATCAGAAAAGGAAAAAAGCAGATAGGAGAATGGAAATGCAGGTTTATAATACTTTAACAGGAAGAAAAGAACCTTTTGAACCTTTAGAAAAAAATAAAGTTAAAATGTATGTATGCGGTCCTACTGTATATAATTATATTCATATTGGAAATGCAAGACCTTATATTGTTTTTGATGCGTTCCGACGTTATTTAGAATACAAGGGTATGGAAGTGGCTTATGTACAAAACTTTACTGATGTAGATGATAAGATCATTCAAAAAGCGCAGCAAGAGAATAAAACCATGAGAGAAATAGCAGACCAATATATTAAGGAAGCCTTTAAAGATGCGGATGGTTTAAACGTAAAAAGAGCAACAGCACATCCTAGAGTGACAGAAGAAATTCCTGCAATCATTGCTATGATACAAATTTTGATGGATAAAAAATATGCTTACGAAGTAGAAGGAACTGTTTATTTCGATACCCAATCTTATCAAGAGTATGGAAAACTATCGAAGAAAAATCAAGAAGAGTTAGAAGCAGGAGCAAGGATTGCTGTGAATGAACAAAAGCGTCATCCTATGGACTTTGTGTTGTGGAAACCTAAAAAAGAAGGAGAACCTGCTTGGGAAAGTCCCTGGGGACAAGGAAGGCCCGGGTGGCATATTGAATGTTCAGTTATGGCTAAAAAGTATCTTGGAGATACCATTGATATTCATGCAGGAGGAGAAGATTTAGTATTTCCACATCATGAAAATGAAATTGCTCAAAGTGAAGCTGCCAATGAAAAGCCCTTTGCAAAATACTGGATGCACAATCGTTTTTTAAATGTGGATAATCGAAAAATGTCTAAGTCCCTAGGGAACTTTTTTACAGTACGAGAAGTAGCCCAAGAATTTCCCTATGAGGTTATTCGATTTTTCATGTTAAGTGCCCATTATCGAAGTCCTATTAATTTTAGTCGTGAACTTATGGAGGCAGCTCAAAATGGTTTAGAAAGGATTAAAACCAGTATAAGTAATATGCAGTACATTATCGAACATTCTAACCATCAGGAATTAACACAAGAGGAACAGGAAAAGATAAAACAATTACCGGCCTTTCGAAAAAAATTTGAAGAAGCTATGGAAGATGATTTAAACACAGCCGATGCCATTGCAGTCATATTTGAATTGGTAAAATTTGCAAATACCCAAGTCACATTGGAATCTTCTCAAATATTGGCCAAAGAGGTTCAACAGGAAATTCAAAGTTTATGCCAGATACTAGGCTTTTTTGAAAATACAATGGAAGTAACATTAGAGCAAGAAATAGAGGAATTGATTCAACAAAGAGAAGAGGCTAGAAAAAGAAAAGATTGGGCATTGGCTGACCAAATTCGAGATCAGTTAAAAGCCCAAGGAATTCTATTAGAAGATACTCCAGCAGGAGTACGATGGAAACGAATCAATGAATAAAGAAATGTGGAGGACTTATGGAAAAAGAATTATTAGAGCATGTATATCCAGGTAATAAGGAAGGAGAAAGGGAAATTCAAACGAGGCAATGTTCCCCTTTGGTATTAGCCTATATTGGAGATGCTGTTTTTGAAGTTTTTAGTCGAACAAAAGTAGTAGTACATCATCATGGACCTGTTCATCGACTTCATAATCAATCAAAAGAATATGTAAAAGCATCGGCACAAGCACAAATGGTTCAATGCCTGCAGCCTCACTTGACAGAAGAAGAAAAGAGTATTATAAGAAGAGGACGAAATGCAAAATCCCATTCCATGCCTAAAAATGCAGAATTGATGGATTATAAAATTGCAACAGGCTTAGAAGCTTTAGTAGGATATTTATATTTAGAAGGACAAATAGATCGTTTAGAAGAATTGATTCAATTGGGATTTTCCTATTTAGAACAAACAGTTCATTAATATTAAACTGTTTATTAATCAGAAGAAAAGATATATTTTTTTAGAAGGGATAGAAAAAATGGAAGCCAAGTTAAAAGTAAAGTTGCTTGCTTATACCCAAGAGGCAGAAAAAATAGTAGCAGGAGCGGCCAAACTCTGTTATTCTTCCAGTGATATAGAAGAATTGTTACAGGAGTTAACACCAGAAAAAACAGAAAAATTTATTGAACGCTTAATGTCCTATGGGCATGAATCTCCTTTTGAGCATATTTCTTTTACTTTTGGAATTGAAGGGGTGTCAAGAAGCTTAACTCATCAATTGGTACGTCACCGTATTGCAAGTTACTCTCAAAAAAGTCAACGTTATGTAAAAGAAGGACAATTTTCTTATGTGATTCCTCCTACTATCAACGAAAATGCAGTAGCAAGAGAACGGTATATCAAAATTATGGAGGAGCAACAAAAGGCTTATGATGATCTGGTGGAAATTTTATATGCACAACATAAGGATGAAAAAAAAGCGTTAGAAGATGCACGATATGCATTGCCCAATGCTTGTGAAACTAAAATTATTGTTACCATGAATGCTCGATCCTTATTTAATTTTTTCAATCATCGTTGTTGCAATCGAGCCCAATGGGAAATACGGGCTTGTGCAAAAGAAATGTTAAAATTAGTTCAAGGGGTAGCACCTCATATATTTAAATATGCAGGGCCCAAATGTTTGCAGGGTCCTTGCCCAGAGGGAAAAATGACCTGTGGTGAGATCAATCAAGTAAGAAAAGAATTTTTAGGTTAAATATGTGAATGATATGGAGGATTAGGATGTCCTTACAAACAAAACAATTTGTTAAAGGTGCCTTTATTCTTTCGGTGGCTGGTATTTTATCGAAAGTGGTAAGTATTTTTTTTCGTGTTCCTTTGATTTATTTGATTGGTGATGAAGGTTTTGGATACTATCAAATGCCTTATCCGATTTACACATTGCTGATTGCCATTTCCTATGTAGGGCTTCCTTCTGCAATTTCTAAAATTGTATCAGAAAAGGCAGTCCAAAAAAGATATGAAGAGGCCCATAAAATTTTCCAGTATACTTTTTTACTTCTATGTTTATTAGGAGCTTTTGTTTCAGCCTTATTATTTTTTGGAGCTGATTTTTTAATTCAAATCCAGGGTTGGGTCCCAGCTACAAAATATGCACTCTGGGGTCTTGGATCCAGTGCTATTTTTGTAGCTACCATGGGAGCTTTTCGAGGGTATTTTCAAGGGATGCAAGATATGATTCCTACTGCCCTTTCTCAAATAATTGAATCCTTAGGTAGGGTGATTGTTGGTATAGGATTGACTTATGTTATCTTACAAAAGACAGGAAGTATTCCCATGGCGGCTGGGGGAGCTGCCTTTGGAGCAACAGCGGGAGGAATCGGTGGCACCCTAGTTTTATATGGAATGTATAAAAAAAGAAAACCCCATTTACAAAAACAAATAGAATCAGGTTTGGTAAAGGATAAAAAAACAACCATTACCTTTGCTTGGAAACAAGTTCTTACCATTGCCATTCCTATTTCTATCGGAGCAGCGGTACATTCAGTTATGAATTGGATTGACTCTGCTTTTGTAGTTCGACGTTTGATAGAAATAGGACTTGAAGATGAAGTAGCTTCCAGTCTTTTTGGACAACTAGGTAAAGCCAATACATTGATTAATGTTCCTTTAACGTTAAGCATGGCTCTTATGGTAAGTCTAGTACCTGCCATATCTGAAGCAGTTCAAAAAAACGATACACAAGAATTAAAAGTCAAAATACAAACAGGTATCCGTTTAGCCTTACTATTAGCATTGCCAGCGGCTACTGGTTTGAGCGTGTTAGCCCATCCCATCTTAACTTTAATTTATCGAAAACA
This sequence comes from Candidatus Epulonipiscium sp., assembly GCA_012520595.1. GTDB lineage: Bacteria > Bacillota > Clostridia > Lachnospirales > JAAYNZ01 > JAAYNZ01. The sequence continues at coordinate 9,610 of JAAYNZ010000122.1, forward strand.
TAATGAAGGGGCAGCTATTTTGTTTCTTTTAAGTTTGAGTTTAGTCTTTATTATCGTTGGACAAGCTCTTACTAGTATATTACAAGGAATGGGACGTTTTTATTCTCCTATTATTCATTTGTTACTAGGAGCCATCGCCAAAGGTTGGATTACATACATGGCAGTACCCCAATGGCATGTACAAGGAGCTGTTTTAGGAACGATTGTAGGATATGGTATTTATGCTTGCTTGAACTATTATCAAGTAAAAAAAATATCAGGATATAAAATGAAATGGAACCAAGTGGTGATAAAGCCGATGATAGCAGCCATTGGCATGGGAGTAGGAGTAAAGTCTTCTTACTTTCTTATTCATAAAATTTCAAATAGTAATACCCTATCTACGTTAATGAGTGTACTACTAGGGATAGTTTTTTATTTTCTGATTTTACTTTTGCTTGGAGGATTGACGAAAGAAGATTTTGCTCAGATTCCTCAGGGAGAGAAGATCTTAAAAAGAATAAAAATAAACAAAGGAAAATAAAAAGCAGTAAAAAGGTTAATAGAGAAAGGATTTTTATAGAATGAAAAAAAGGAATAGGCCAGCAAATCGAAAGAATGATTTTAACCAAGATCAAACAGAACTTTTATTAGAAGGTAGAAATGCAGTATTGGAAGCGTTAAAAGCAGAGAGAAGTATTGATAAATTATTGATTCAAGATAGTCAGCTACAAGGTTCCATTCAGCAAATTATCTATGAAGCAAAACAACAAAAAATAGTGATTCAACGTGTAAATAAACAAAAATTAGATAGTCTTTCAACCGCAGGTAATCATCAAGGGGTTATTGCTTTTGTTCCTTCGTATGATTATGTAAGTATCGATTTTATTTTGCAAAAGGCAAAAGACAAAGGAGAAAGTCCTTTTGTTTTAATTTTGGATGAAATCAATGATCCCCATAATTTAGGAGCCATTTTAAGAACGGCTAATGCAGCAGGTGTTCATGGAGTGATTATTCCAAAACGAAGAGCAGTAGGGCTCACTTCTACGGTAGCTAAGGTTTCAGCAGGTGCCATTGAATATGTAGGGGTTGCCCGGGTATCCAATTTAGTTCAGGCAGTTGAAGAGCTAAAAAAGCAAGGGTTATGGATTGTTGGTGGCGACATGAATGGGGAGATTTTATATACGATGGATTTAAAGGGACCCATTGGTATTGTAATTGGCAATGAAGGGGAAGGTATCAGCCATCTTTTAAGAGAAAAATGTGATTTTATTGGTAAGATTCCTATGTATGGAGAAATTTCTTCTTTGAATGCCTCTGTAGCCGGCAGTCTAATGATGTATGAAGTAGTAAGACAACGATATTTTAGACAGGCTTAACAAAACAAAGATTTTATAGTATACTATCCTTAGTGTTTCATCCTTTTTGGATGAAAGGATAGTGGAAGGCGGAACAACAAGTGGATACAGAATTTTTATTGGTTGATGGGTATAACATTATCCACGCTTGGGCTCCCCTAAAGGAGTTGGCAGAGGAAAACTTAGAAATGGCAAGGGACAAGCTATTAGAAATCATGTCCAATTATCAAGGATATAAAAAAATAGCCGTTATCGTTGTTTTTGATGCTCATAAAGTAAAAGGCAGTATAGGAAAAGTGTATCGTCATCATAATATTGATGTTGTATATACGAAAGAAGCAGAAACAGCAGATAATTATATTGAAAAAGTAGCACATCAGATTGGAAGACAATATCGAGTTCGTGTTGCCACTTCCGATGGTTTAGAACAGATCATTATTCTAGGAAAGGGAGCGACTCGAATTTCAGCTAGAGAATTATACAACGAAGTACAACAATTAGAAAAACAGATGAGAAAGAAGTACATTAAACAAAAAGCAGCTAAACGAAATACATTGGAAACTTTTTTAGATCCAGAAGTGGCAGAGTGGATGGAAGAACTAAGAAGGAAAAAATAAGGGTGGGGGTATTGTATGAAAAATCACAGGATTCGTGTTTGCGTTCATTCTATACCTTATAAAAATATGGAAGATGAAGAAATTGTAGAATACATCCGAGAGGGAGATCAATATGCCCTAGAATATTTAATGAATAAATATAAAAATTTTGTTCGAGCTAAAGCAAGAACTTATTTTTTAGTAGGAGCCGATCGGGATGATATTATTCAAGAGGGAATGATAGGATTATACAAGGCCATTCGAGATTATCGTATGGATAAAACAACATCCTTTCATACTTTTGCAGAATTATGCGTAACCCGTCAAATGATTACAGCTATTAAAGCAGCCACAAGACAAAAGCATATGCCGCTAAACTCCTATATTTCATTAAATAAGCCTATTTTTGATGATGAAAGTGAAAAAACAACTTTATTAGATATGATGGCCGAAAGCAAAGGAATTAATCCAGAAGAAGTATTCATTGGACAGGAAAGTCTAGCCTTTATAGAGCAACACTTGGAAAAATCCTTAAGTAATTTAGAATGTAAAGTTCTTGCTTTATATTTGCAGGGAAAAAGTTATAATGAAATAGCTAAATACCTAAATAAGCCAGTGAAGTCCATTGATAATGCTCTTCAAAGAGTAAAGAAAAAGTTAGAAATTTATTTGGAAGAAAAAAAGGCTTGACGGACTAGAAAACATATGCTAATATAAATAAGCGTTGGGACTTGTTCCAACGCAGTTTATATGCTCTCGTGGCTCAGCAGGTAGAGCGTCGCCTTGGTAAGGCGGAGGTCGTCGGTTCGAGTCCGATCGAGAGCTTGGTAAAGGAGTGACTTCTAACCATTTGGGTTACGGGGTTGCTCTTTTTTTCTCTTTTTGTTGCTAAAAGTGAAAAAGTGGTGTATATTAGGATAAAATGAGGATATTTTAAGAATGAGAACATAACAATTAGATTGTTAGAGGAGGACGAACATTACATGGATAACAAGGATGAAAAGATAACAGTTTCTAAAAATTTCATTCAACATATTATTGATAAAGATTTAGAAGAAAATGTGTACGGACAAAGAGTACATACTCGTTTTCCACCCGAACCCAATGGATATTTGCATATTGGACATGCCAAATCGATTTGTTTAAACTTTGGCATTAAAGAACAGTATAATGGAAAATGTAATTTACGTTTTGATGATACCAATCCAACTAAAGAAGAAGTAGAATACGTTGAATCCATTGAAGAGGATGTACGATGGTTGGGATTTGAATGGGATGGACTATATTATGCTTCTAGTTATTTCGAAAAACTATATGAGTATGCAGAAGTATTAATTAAAAAAGGAAAAGCCTATGTTTGCGATCTATGTCCAGAAGAAATTAGACAATATCGTGGAACCCTTACAGAACCAGGGAAAAATAGTCCCTATCGAAATCGTTCCATAGAAGAAAATCTAGATTTATTTCGCCGAATGAGAGCAGGAGAATTTGAAGAAGGAAGTAGAGTATTACGAGCTAAAATTGATATGGCTTCACCTAATTTAAACATGCGTGATCCTGTTATGTATCGAATCGTTTATGCCCATCATCATCGCACAAACGATGACTGGTGTATTTACCCTATGTATGATTATGCTCATCCTGTTTCAGATGCCATTGAAAACATTACCCATTCCATTTGTACGTTAGAGTTTGAAGATCATCGTCCTTTGTACGATTGGTTCTTGATCGAATTAAAAGAATATTTTCCAACTCCACCCAAACAAATTGAATTTGCAAGACTGGAATTAACCCATACTGTCATGAGTAAGAGGAAATTAAGAAAATTAGTGGAAGACGGAGTAGTAGATGGATGGGATGATCCACGGATGCCAACGATTTCAGGTCTGCGAAGAAGAGGATATACTCCTTCTTCTATTCGAGAATTTTGTGATCGTATTGGCGTTGCCAAAAGCAAAAGTGAAGTAGATGTAGCATTATTAGAATACTGTATTCGAGAAGACTTAAAATTGAAAGAACCAAGAATTATGGCTGTTCTTGATCCATTAAAAGTTGTTATTACAAATTATCCCGAAGGACAGGTTGAATATTTAGAAGCAGAAAACAATCAAGAAAATCCAGAGATGGGAACAAGACAAATTCCCTTTTCAAGAGAAATCTATATTGAACGAGAAGACTTTATGGAAAATCCACCTAAAAAGTTTTTCCGCTTATCTCCAGGAAAAGAAGTACGGTTGAAAAATGCTTATTTTATTAAATGCGAAGAAGTCATCAAAGATGAAAAAACAGGAGAAATCATGGAACTACATTGTACCTATGATCCTGAAACCAAAAGTGGAACTGGTTTTACAGGAAGAAAAGTAAAAGGTACTCTTCATTGGGTTTCAGCTACCCATGCCATACCTGCGGAAGTTCGGTTATATGATTATTTATTTTTAGAAGATGAAGCAGAAGAAGAAGGAAAAGAAATGACATTAAATCCCGATTCTTTACAAGTCCTTAAAGAATGTTATATTGAACCTTCTGTAAAAGGAGCTGAACCAGGAAGTCGCTATCAATTTTTTAGACATGGCTATTTTTGCACCGATAGCAAAGATTCTACCGAAGATCATTTGGTTTTTAACCGAATTGTATCTTTACGAAGTTCATATAATCCTAATAAATAACAATATATACGTAAAAAAGAGTTCAGTACTGAACTCTTTTTTTGTGATGAATTTTAAGGAAATGGGAACAATATAAGAAAACCAGTTTATTAGGAGGCTTTTTAGCATGCAGACTCAACCCTATTGGATTCAATCTACAGAAAGCACTCATTATCCAACCTTGAAAGAACATGAGGGAGACATTGATGTAGCCATCATTGGAGGCGGCATGGTAGGGATTACCACTGCTTATCTATTAAAAGAAAAAGGGTTCCGTGTAGTAGTCTTAGAAGCAAGACGAATTTTGGAAGGAGCTACAGGACATACGACAGCTAAAGTAACCCTTCAGCATGATTTAATTTATAACACATTAATTAAAAATTTTGGACAATTCCAAGCCCAACAGTATGCAGATGCCAACCAAAAAGCATTGGACCAAATGAAAAAATGGATAGAAGAAAAAAACATACAGTGCGATTTTTCCAGTCAAACTTCGTATGTCTATACAGAGCAAGAAACATACCTTACTCAAATTGAAGAGGAGGTAAAGGCGGCACAGATTTTGGGGCTCCCTGCTTTTTATACAGACAACACCGAATTGCCCTTTCCAATTAAAGGAGCTGTGGGATTTAAAGAACAAGGGCAGTTCCATCCTAGAAAATATTTGCTACATTTTGGACAAGAAATAGTGGAACAAGATCCGTGTATTTTTGAAAATACGCGAGTACTGGATATAAAAGGAGATGGCCCTTATACCATCGTTACGGATCAAGGAGAACTAAAGACAAAAAAAGTCATCATTGCCTCCCATTTTCCTATTTATGATGGAGGTGGATTTTATTTTACCCGCATGTATACAGAACGTTCGTATGCCATAGCTGTACAGATTGAAGAATCTCTTTTCCAAGGAATGTATATTAATGTAGAGAAACCAACACGTTCCTTTCGAACTTTGCCTACAGAACAAGGAGAACTTTTATTACTAGGAGGAAATGGACATAAAACAGGATATGGAGGAAATACTGAAAAACATTATACCAATTTAGAAGAATATGCCAGGCAGATTTATACTGTTCAGTCTATTCCTTTTCGCTGGTCCACCCAAGATTGTATGACGGTGGATCAAGTCCCCTATATTGGGCCTCTTACATCAAAAACAAAAGATATTTATGTAGCCACTGGTTTCAAGAAATGGGGAATGACCACAAGTACAGTGGCAGGCATGATCTTATCAGATTTGATTGCAGAAAAGAAAAATCCATATAGTGATATTTTTTCACCTTCTCGATGGAATCCTAAGGCAGGGGTTAAAGAATTCTTGCGACAAAATACAGAAGTAGCCCAAGAATTCATTACAGGTAAACTTTCAGCCAAGGCAAAAAATCCTACCTGTTCTCATTTAGGGTGTCAATTAATACAAAATGAGGCAGAGGAAAGTTGGGATTGTCCATGTCATGGGTCACGTTTTGAATTAGATGGAGAAGTCATTGAAGGACCTGCTATCAAAAAATTTAAAGAATAGGAATAATTTAAAAGAGGATAGAGTTAAAGATGGATTCATGATAAAATACCATTATCAGCCATCGTTAACTCTTTTTTGATCAAGTTATTTTGCTTTAAAACTTAAAAATAACGGGGAGTTGTAGATAAAATAAAAGAGAAAATGGGGGATCTTATGAATCTATACTATGATCTTCATATCCATACGGCCTTATCACCTTGTGGTGATGAAGATATGACACCGAATAATATTGTGAATATGGCTCTTCTAAAAGGCTTGGATATCATTGCTATTACGGACCACAATTCTTGTGAAAATGTACAAGCAATCATAGAAGTGGCTGAAAAAACAAGTTTGTTAGTGATTCCAGGAATGGAGATTGAAACTGCAGAGGAGGTTCATGTTGTAACGTTGTTTCCAAACCTAG
>JAAYNZ010000123.1 GCA_012520595.1 Candidatus Epulonipiscium sp.
AAGTGGAGGTGCCACCATGGATGAAAAAATTTGTGAAAGATTTCATAACCTTGGAATCACTATCTTAAATGGTTATGGAATTACGGAATGCTCACCTGTTGTATCCTGCAATAGGATAGAAAAAAATAAAGTAGGCTCTGTAGGATTAACCATCCCTTCAAAATATTGTGAAGTTAAGATTGAGGATGGAGAAATATTAGTAAGGGGAAGTATTGTAAGTAAAGGATATTATAATGATGAAGTAAGTACCAGAGATATGTTTGTAGGTGAATGGTTTAAAACTGGGGATTTGGGATATATGGATGATGAAAATTATTTGTATCTTACAGGACGAAAAAAAAATTTGATTATTAGAAAAGATGGAAATAATGTGTCACCCGAAGAACTTGAGAAGTTTATAAAACAGCATCCGTTGGTGGATAGTGTCCTTGTGACAGTGCAGAATATCCAAAACAGAGAAATTTTAGTAGCTATTATACAACCTAATGATGCTTATGCAGTGGCAGAAAAGATAGAAAATTTACAAGCAGCCTTAGAGGATGCAATAAAAAAGATGAACTTGAATTTGCCCATTTATAAACAAATTCAGCGAGTGGTGGTAACCGAAAATAGATTTGAAAAGACAGCATTAGGAAAGGTTAAGAGATATAAACATTTAAATGGGGGGAGAGTGTAGTGGTGAAAACAAAAAACCAACAAGAAGACAAGGTAAAAAAAGTAAAGGAAGTTCTTTCAAATTATACCGATGTAAACATTGAAAAAATAACTATGGACTCAGATCTAGTTTATGATTTGGGGCTCACATCTTTTGATTTTATTTGTTTATCAGCCGCTATTGAAGAGGATTTTGGAATAAAATTAGAAACATCTGATATGGAAAGTTTAAATACGGTTGCTGATGTTTATCAAGTGATTTATAAAATGGGGATGAAACAATGAGTAAATGGATTCAGTATACAACGTTTCATAAAAATATCATTGAAGCGATGCTTCAGTGTGATGAAAAAGATACAGCAGAACGTCTTGTGGAATTTATAAAGACAAAAAATGAAAAGATTTCTTATGATCAAGAAGAAGAAAAGTATTATATTAATAGTTTTTATCCAACCATACCAAGTTCAGCATGGAATCGATTAGTAAATGGGGTATCTGCTATTGTGAATGAAGAAAAAAGGGTACCTCTACAAGCAGATATTGTAGTGACAGGTAAATGTCATTGCCATTGTTGGCATTGTTTTAGATCCAAGTATACAGAGGAAGATATGAGCTTAGCTACCATTCAAGAATGTATGGAAAGTTTGTATCAGTTAGGGACAGCTACGGTGGGAATTACAGGCGGAGAACCCATGCTGCGATCTGATATTTTAGATATTTTAAATGCAATTCCAGATGGATTAGAAGGTCAGCTTTACACAACGGGATATAGAATGGACGAAGAGTTTGCTCGTAAGATAAAAAAGACCAATGTAACAAGGTGTATCATTAGTTTGGATCATTATGATGAAGAAGTGGTTTGTCAGCTTCGACATAATTCCAATGCTTTTCAAGAAGCACTGAAAGCCATTCAGGTACTAACAAAGCATAAGATGTATACAGCAGTTACAGTATGTATAACAGATGCTTTATTAGAGTTAGATGAGTTAAAGAGATATTTTGAGTTTATTCAGGAATTAGGCGTTTCAGAAATTCGTGTGGTAATGCCAATACCACAAGGTAGATTAGAAGGTCGAAACGTAGGGAGAATATACGGTGAAGCAATGAAATTGATAAAGAAATTTAGAAAAGAATATGCTAAGAAGGAGGGGGTTCCTACCATCGTGAATTTTTGTGAGTTAGAGAGTCCGGCGTATTTTGGTTGTGGTGCAGGTGCTAATTATATATCAATCAATAATAATGGCTTAATCACACCATGTGTAGCAGTCCCTTTATCTTTTGGTAGTATTTATAAGGAGCCTCTAGAAAAGATTTATCACAATATGAAGGAATATTTTATAGAATCCAGTCAAGTTTGTTATGGAATTGCATCCGGTAGAATTATTTCTAAAGAAAAGGTGGATGTAACAAACCCACCAATTTCAGTTGAGGTATCCAAGAGAATAGCAGAACAATGTAAATTAGCTACTGGAAGAGCAGCATTATTTCAATATTGTAAAAATGATAAGGAAAAAATAAATCAGTCAATATAAGAAATTGAGATGGTGGTTATGATAGATATAATAAGAGCAGAAAATGTAGAAAAGGTTTTTGGAGAGAGAGAAAATCAGATAAAAGTTCTTAAGGATATTAATTTTTCCATTGGTCAAGGTGAATTTGTTTCCATCATGGGACCATCAGGATGTGGAAAAAGTACTCTTCTTTATTTATTAGGTGGGCTTGATACGCCTACATCAGGTAATATATACATAGATGAAATCAATATAAATCATATGAAGGATACACCTAAAACTAAATTAAGGCGTGAAAATATTGGATTTGTTTTTCAATTTTATAATTTAGTACAAAACTTATCGGTAGAAGAAAATATTATGCTACCCGTTGTTATGAGTGGCAAAAAGGCTTCTAGGTATCAAAGAGAATTATCAGAAGTATTACAGATCATAGGGTTGGAAGATAAGAGAAACTGTATACCAAGTAAACTTTCGGGAGGACAACAGCAACGGGTATCCATTGCAAGAGCTGTCATTATAAGTCCTAAAATAATTTTAGCGGATGAACCTATCGGTAATCTTGATAGCAAGTCAGGAAAAGAAATTATGGAGTTGTTTTCAAAGATTAATAAAGAAAAAAGAATAACCATATTACAAGTAACCCATTCAAAAGAATCAGCCTTATACGGAAATCGCATGATTCATATATCAGATGGAAAAATTGTAAAGGATAAAAAATTGGTAGTAGATTAACAGGAAGGGGATGGCATTTCCATCCATTGTTTTTTGTTTCTAATAAAATTCAACTTCTTTTTTTGCTTAAAATCTCTCCACTTTTTGTATTTCTATATTTATTTACTTCCAATCGTATTTCGTGTAGAATATATGAGGATTTAGAAATGTAGTATCCTATAGATACTAAAATAGGATAAAGACAAAAAGGAGGAGTTTTTTTGACACATAATACAAAATACATGGTACAAGGAGCTTTAATTGCGGGTATTTATATAGTGCTTACATTAGCATTTGGTTTTATGGGATTTGGGCCTGTTCAATTTAGGCTTTCAGAAGTATTAACGGTACTTCCCTATTTTACGCCAGCAGCCATACCAGGATTATTTATTGGTTGTTTATTTTCAAATTTTTTAGGTGGAGCTCATCAGCTAGATGTGATTTTTGGAAGTTTGGCAACTTTATTGGCAGCTTATGTTTCTTATCATTTAAGAAAAAAACCTTACTTGGTTCCACTTCCACCTGTAGTGGTCAACATGATTGTGGTACCTATTATTTTGAAAATAACAGC
>JAAYNZ010000124.1 GCA_012520595.1 Candidatus Epulonipiscium sp.
CAACTACAAAATAAGTATTGTTTTCTTCGTCTGCTAAAAATTCCTCAATCTTATTTACCATATTTTTATCTCGCTCTAACCAAAATTTTTGATTAAATTCATTGTTTCCCTCTGCTTCTTTTGTTGTTTCTAAGAATCCTTCAAACTCCAAAGCATTTCCTTGTTTCCATAAATCCAACATATATTCCACTACTTGTTCTGCATCTTGAAGATGGTCCTCTGGTTTTGCTTCTACTAAACTAGCTGCCAAAAATTGTTCTTGTATGTTTAATGGAAAACCATCAAATAAATCGACTTGAAACTGTAGTCCCTCCATTTCAATAATTGGTTTAACGCCCATTGCTTTTGATAAAAAATAATGATCAATACCAAGAGTTGGATCAATTGTATCTTGTGTAACTTCTAATCCTTGTACTAACAGTGCAGCATACCAAGGTTTTATTTTCTCAAAAAGCTGACTATCTAGCCCATGTTTTTCCAACTTCTTCACAAAATGATCATAGGTTTCTGCTGAAACATTATCCTTTAATGTGTTATCATCTGTATATAAAGCTTTCGCAACCATATACTGTAGTCCTTCTTGATCTTCTACTATATTTGCTTCTACAGCTAAATAGGCAGCTTTTTCATAAGCTTCTTTAATCTTTTTATTAAAAGGATAGATCCGATTGTCAGCCATATGGATAGAACCTAAAACATAAGTAGAACTATTATCATCAGACACCTTCCATAACAAACCTTGAGAAGCCCCACCTGTTTCCTGAACAACAAACTCATAAGTTCTATTTATCAAAGTTAATATTTCTTCCCTGCTACAATATTGATCTAAAGCTAAATCATCCTTTGATACACCTTTTAAGATCTTTTGAGAAACCAAATAATTGATCTCATCTTGTTCTTCTGCCATTAAAGTTGGATCAATAAGCCTTATAAGATTTACTAAAAATAGACTTACTCCTCTTCGGGTAACAAGTTCATCTTTTTGATCTAGTAATTTTTTTAGTTCTCCTATGCTTTCCATGTGATTCTTCTCATCTATTAATTTTGTATACAAACAAACTCCTAGATGATTCAGTTCTTCATATGTAACACCTTTTTTAAAATCTTTAAAAAACCCTTCATCACTTAATTCATATATTTTTGCCATACTTATTTCTTCAATGGCCCACCAACTTGGTAGTTCTACTGCTGCTATTTCTTGATCCGCTAATACAATAAAATGAGGTGTGATAATACTACACAACATGAGTGTAACTAGGACTACATTAAATACTTTTCTAAATCTTCTTCTCATTTTTTTCTTCCCTTCTTAGGTACATACTTTTTACCTAAATACTTTTTTTATTACTTCTCTATTATAAGTGATAATTGGAATAAATATCAAGCTCAATCTACTTTTACACACAAAAAAGTATGAAGCCAAAAGCCTCATACTCAAAATCCATCTCTTTTATTTGTTTTTTAATACTCTCCTGTAATATATCTTATTTTTATTGATTAATATTTTGCAGTTTCGCTTTTACAACTTTCTTAGTAGAAAAATCTCGAACAATTGTAATTTCTACAACATCTCCTACTTTATGATTCTTAATGATTTTTGTTAATTGATCCATAGAAGTAATCTTTTGATTTTCCATTCCAATAATAATATCTCCTTGGCGAATTCCTGCTGCATCAGCTGCACTTCCAGGTACTACTTCTCGTACCAAAATTCCGATGGGAATTTCATATAAACTACTTACATCTTTATCAATATCAGATCCAAGTACTCCTAATCCTGGACGTGGAACAGAACCACGATTCACTAATTCTTCAATAATTGGTTTAACATTATTAATAGGAATTGCAAATCCCATTCCTTCTACCTTTGCATCCACTAATTTAACCGTATTAATACCAATGACTTCTCCACTGCCATTTACTAAAGCCCCTCCACTATTTCCCGGATTAATGGCAGCATCCGTTTGAATCATTGTCATGGTTTTATCTGGCAATGTTAATTGTCGATTAACTGCACTTATAACACCTACTGTAACAGTGTTATTAAACTCTGTACCTAAGGGATTTCCAATGGCTACGGCTAATTCTCCTGCTTCCAATTCATCCGAATCTCCAAACTGAGCGGGACGTACCTGATTTTTGATTTCTGCAGGGATTTCACTTTTTTTAATGTAAATAACAGCTAAATCTGTTTGAGGATCATATCCTTTTAAGTAGGCAGGTACTGTATGATCACCTAAGAGTGTAACTGTAACTTTTGTGGCTTGATCAATAACATGATGATTGGTTACGATAAATACTTCATCGCTTCTTTCCCCAAAAATCACGCCCGAACCTGTACCTTCCTTACTATATGGATTGTTAAACCAATCTCTTACTGTAATACTACTATTCACTGCTACAACAGAAGGCCCTACTTTTTTTGCGATTTCTACTACAGGTGACTTTTGCCCTGTAGAAGTAATAGGTGAAATATTGTTATTCTGTTCTTCTTCCTTTTCCGGCATTACATATTCATTGGAACTAGGAGAATCTTCTTGGAAAGTCCAAGCTTTATTAAATTGTTCTAAAAAAGGTTTGATTACATTTTGGGCAAGTGGTTTTCCAATGCCGATACCAATACTAATGGAAATTCCTCCTACGAATCCCACGATCAATACAAGAATAAGTATCTTTTTCCATGAAGATTTTTTCTTTGGATTTGCCGACTTAATACTTTCTGTATAATAATAAGATGATTTTTCCCTATCTTGATCTTCCCTTTCATATTCTTTCCATTCATTCATCGATAAGACCTCCTTTATTCATATCTATACTTTTATTTGTTTTGTTATTTTTATTATAACTAAAAAGTTTGACGAAAATATGAACAGTTTGTAAATCTTATCATTCCTCACTCTTTTCCGCTAAGGGTAGAGTAAAAACAAAGGTAGTACCTACATCTTCTTCGCTTTCTACAAAAACTTCTTCTCCATGATGTTTTATAATTTGCTTGACAATGGAAAGCCCAAGTCCTGTTCCTTTTTTATCTTTTCCTCTCGAACGATCCCCTTTATGAAATCGGTCCCAAATGTGTTGTAATTCTTCTTTTGACATTCCTGGCCCTGTATCTTGTATCGAAATATAAGCTTTATTACCATGAATAGAGGTATCAATAACAATTTGATCCTTTTCATTTACAAATTTAATTGCGTTATCAATCAGATTGTAAAGAACCCTTTTAATTTTATCACTATCCCCATAGACCCATAAAACTTCTTGTTGTAAAACCAGCTTAAAATCAATTTGTTTATCTTTTATCCTTTGCTCAAACTGCATTACCATTTGGCGAATCAAAGCATGTAAATCAAAATTAGATTTTTCTAAATCCATATTCTCTGATTCCATATAAGTAAGATCTAAAATCTCATTGGTTAGTTTTGTAAGCCTTTCTGTTTCTTCTAAAACAATGGTCAGATACTTTTCTTGATACTCAGTAGGAATGGTACCATCTAAAATCGCTTGAATAAAACCTTTTATGGATGTTAAAGGAGATCGAAAATCATGGGATATATTCGCTAAAAAACCTTTACGTAATTCTTCTAATTGACTTAATTCCTCTGCCATATTGTTGAAACTGTTGGCTAATTCTCCCACTTCATCCTCACTATCTACAATGATTCGTTTCTTAAAATCTCCTTCTGCCATCGCCTTGGCAATATGATTCATCTCATTTAAAGGTTTGATGATTTTACGTGAAAGCATATATACAAAAATAAAAGCAACCAATAAAGAAATCATTAAACATAACAAGATAAGACGAAAAACATAGGAAACAGTCTCTTGAATCATAGGGATGGAAGCATGAAGAAATAAGGCTCCCATCACTTGATAATTAACAATAATAGGATAACCTACTGTTAATACTGGTTCTGTAAAACTTTCTCCAAATTTTCCTCGTATGGTAACGACTTCTCCTTCGAGTACTGTTTTTAAAACATCTACACTAATTTGTTGCCCGATCCAACGTGCATCTTGAGCCGTTCGAGAATCCATATAAATCTTTCCTGTTGTGTCTACTAACCATATTCTTGCATTCAAGTATTTATCAATTAGCTCCAGCTGTACACCTAATTTTTTCTTATCCATAAATCCTGTATAATACTGAAGAGCATATTGATCTCGGATAATGCGTCCTTGTTCTAACATCATTTCTTGTTTTTGTTCTATAAAATAATTTTGAATGGCACTGGATAATAAAACGGATAACAATAAAAAAGTAGTGAGTATAATGGCTGTATATAAACCAATAAATTTACTGAACAAGGATTTAAACATTATTTCACCTCAAACTTATATCCTACACCCCATACGGTTTTTATACTCCAAGGATCTTCTTCTTGTAGTTTTTCTCGTATTCTCTTAATATGAACATCGACAGTTCGGGTATCTCCTACATATTCATAGCCCCAAATTCGATCCAACAACTGTTCTCTAGTAAAAACTTGATTGGCATGGGATACTAGGAAATATAAGAGTTCTAATTCTTTGGGAGGCATTTCAATCTCTTTGCCATGATAAATTACCGTATAATTAGATAGATTAATGGTCATATTGGGCACAACGACTTGTTTCGCATCTTCATTTCTCACTTCATAACGACGAAGCACTGCTTTTACTCGAGCCATCAGTTCTTTGGGTTCAAAAGGCTTTACCATATAATCATCGGCTCCTAATTCCAATCCCAAAACCTTATCAAAAGTATCTCCTTTAGCAGTAAGCATAATAATAGGAATATTGCTCATTTTACGAATGGTTTTACAAACGTCATATCCATCCATTTCTGGAAGCATAAGATCTAAAATAACTAGATGGGGAGCAAAGCTAGTAAAAACCTCAATGGCTTTTTTTCCATTATATACCTGTTGTGTTTCATATCCTTCTTTGTTTAAATACAAAGAAATGAGTTCTGCAATATGGATATCATCATCTACAATTAATATTTTTTGTTTCCCATTCATCCTACTCCCTCCTTTATTCTTTCATCTCAACTACTGTAACCCCTGTTTCTCCCTCTCCAAAATTCCCTAAACGATAGGATTTTACTAAAGGATGTCTTCGTAAATGTTGTTGAATCGCCTGCCGTAGGGCTCCCGTTCCCTTCCCATGAATAATCGTAACCTGAGGTAATTTGGATAAATATACATCATCTAAATATTTATCTACATTTTCAATAGCTTCTTCTACCATCTGTCCACGAACATCTATTTCTGTCGAAATGTTCTTAGACTTTCCTGCTTTTACTCCTGCCGTGCGAATTCCATAAGAACCTTTTTTCTTGTCTTCTTTGGGGCGGTCTGGCAATGTTAATTGTGAAATATGAACTTTCATTTTTATAATACCAGCCTGAACCATGACTTCTCCTTTATCGTCTGGTTGTGAAAGAACGGATGCTCTTTGATTAAAAGCAATAAGAAAAACTTCTTGCCCCGGCTGTACATTGGTCAGAGGCTTTTTATAACTTGTTTTTATGAAAGCCCTTTGGGCTAGTTCTCCTTCTACTTCTCCTAATTTTTCTCGTAATTGTGTACGTCCTTCTTCTAATTCTTTTTGTGATAAAGCTAATTGATTTTCTTTCGCTATTTTTCGCATTTCTTGGATAATCCGATCAGCTTCATCTTTGGCTTCTTGCAATTGTTGTCTTGCTTCTTCTCTTGCTTGTTGCAAAATCTTGTCTTTTTGCTGTTGAATTTTTCGTTTTTGTTCTTCTATCTGTATCTTTAATCGCTCTACTTCTTTTCGATATTCTTCGGCTTTTTCTTGTTCCAATCGAACTGTTTTTTTACTAATTTCTAAATCCGTAATAACATCTTCAAATCGAACATCTTCATGAGCTAAAAATTCTTTTGCGTCATTTATAATATATTCCGGCAATCCTAATCGTCTTGAAATAGCAAAGGCATTACTCTTGCCGGGAACACCTATCAGCAGTCGATAAGTAGGACGTAAGGTGTTAACATCAAATTCACAACTGGCGTTTTCTACTCCCTTTGTAGAAAGAGCATAGACTTTTAACTCACTATAATGAGTTGTAGCTACTGTCCGAATCTGCCTTTGATGTAAATATTGTAAAATAGACATGGCTAAAGCAGCCCCTTCTGTCGGATCGGTTCCTGCTCCTAATTCATCAAATAAAACCAGTGAATTTTCTGTTACTTTTTCTAAGATCTGAACGATATTAGTCATGTGAGAAGAAAATGTGCTTAAGCTTTGTTCGATACTCTGCTCGTCTCCAATGTCAGCAAAAACTTCTTCAAAAACACTAAGCTCACTACCATCAAAAGCAGGAATGTGGAGGCCTGATTGTCCCATTAAAGTAAATAAACCCAGTGTTTTTAAACTAACGGTTTTACCTCCTGTATTCGGTCCTGTAATAACTAATGTGGTAAAATCTTTACCTAAATAAATATCAATGGGGACAACTTTTTCTGGATCTAGTAGAGGATGTCTTGCCTTTTTAATATAAAGATAACCTTCTTGATTAAACGTAGGCTCTGTCCCTTGCATGCTAAGAGATAATTGACCTTTTGCAAAAATAAAATCCAATTGTGTTAATAGAGATAGATTGGCTTCTAATACATCTAAGTGTTCCATAACAAGCCCACTTAATTCTTTTAGAATTTTTTCAATTTCTGTGATTTCTTGGACTTGACACTCTTTTAATTGGTTGTTCATTTCAACTACGGCCATAGGTTCAATAAAGATGGTAGCTCCTGTTGCTGATTGGTCATGAATCATACCTGGAAAACTACTTCTATATTCTTGTTTAACTGGAACACAATACCGTTGATTACGAATGGTTACCACTTGATCTTGAAGCATGTTTTTATAACGAGATGAATGAATGATATGATGAAGTTGCTGCTTAGTTTTTTCTTGAAGTTCTTTCATCTTTCGCCGAATTCCTCTTAAATTAGCACTAGCCTCATCAGCCATTTCTTCCTCTGACAAAATACACCGACTAATCTCTTGTTCTACACTGGATAAAGGTTGTATATTTTGAAACAAAGGCTCTAAGCTTTTATATCCTTCTTCCTCTGTTTCTAATCTTGCATAGGATTTTACCTTATAACATACTCGAAGAACATCTGCAATATAAAGTAATTCTTCCATTGACAAAACGCCGCCTATTCTGGATCGTTTTAAAGCTCCTCGAATATCTTTCAATCCTCCTAAAGGAATTCCACCTTTTCGTATAATCATACTTGAAGCATCTGAAGTTTCTCTTTGAAAACTCCTAATTTCTTCTATGTTGGTAGAAGGTTTCAGATGGCTTGCCTTTTCTTTTCCCATAAGCGATACAGCATAATGCTCTAATCGAGTTAAAATTTTATGATATTCTAACGTTTTTAATGCTTTCTCATTCATCTTTTTTCCTACCTTTAAAAATTAATTTTTATCTATATTATATCACAACACTTTTGTTGTACAACTAGTATGGGTTACAGATCTAATCGCTTATGAAGTTGTACACGGATACACATATAGCCAAATTTTTTCTTTTTCATGAGTTGTAGAATGATAACGACAAATTTGATAACAAGGACTAAAGTTCATTTTTTCCCAAAACATAAGTCCTCCTGTATTCTTTTCATGGATACTGGTATATGCTTTTTCAATCTGATGTTTTCCTTTTAAAAAACAAAGGATTTCATTACAAATTTCTCGCCCATAACCTTGCCTAAGAAACTCTTTGGCAATCATAATGTTATTAATCCATAAATATTTCCTTGTTAACATTGGAACATGTCCTCTAATACACCCTACAAAATCTCCTTTGTTTTTTTTGTATGCGACAAAGAAAAACTCTTCTATTGAAGTCTGTGAAAAAGAAAAAAAAGAAGAAAAGGATGGATCGTAGAATCCTGTAGCATACCCATAAAATTTTACATCCTTATACATTTTTTTAATATGGATTAAGTCCTGATCCTGTATAGGTCTTATGATAAGTCGTTGTGTATAAAGACAAGTTTTCATCTCTTCACCTTTTCTTCTTTCATGTAAGCAATTTTGTTTACTTTAATTATAATATAAGCAGAATAAAAAAACAAAAGAAAAAAGAGGACCTCTACTCCTCTTCTTCTTTTGTTGCTCTTTCTTGTTCGTCATCATCTATTTCAGGCACTAATTCTTGAGAAGCCTCCATTTCATAGGTAACCAAGTTATTCTCTTTTTTATAGCTATCTGTGGCTGATATAGCCATTGACACAATTAAAATTCCTAAAATTGCTCCTATAAAAATACCCACAATAATACCTGTCCAAAACATAAAACCCCTTCTTTCTTTATATAGTATGACCAAGACTTATTCTTGATTGTAGCTTTTCCAAAAAGAAAAAAGTTTATGCTAGGTCTCATTTATTTACAATATATGTATGAATTTTATAAAGTATAACTCTTATTAATAATTTTTTAAAAAGAGAATTAAAAAGAACTGTACACAACTAACTAAATAGCAAGTCGTGTACAGTTCTTTTTTACTCCCAAGAATATTTAGTTAACTTTCCTTCTTGGAGCAAATGCTCAAACTGATGTTGCCGCAATGCCTCATATAAAACAATAGCAACGGAATTCGATAAATTTAAGGAACGTGCATTAGGAACCATAGGGATACGTATACAAGTGTCATCATGATCTTTCAAAATTTCTTCAGGTATCCCTGCCGTTTCTTTACCAAACATAATAAAACTATCGTATTCATAAGAAACTTCTGTGTATGTATGGCGTGCTTTGGTAGTAGACATATATATTTTAGGTGGATCATTCTTTTCCATAAAATCTTCATAGTCCTCATAAATAGTAATATCTAACATATGCCAATAATCCAACCCTGCTCTTTTTAAATATTTATCTTCAATAGAAAACCCTAAAGGTTTAATAAGATGTAATTTAGCTCCTGTAGCAGCACAAGTTCTTGCAATATTGCCTGTATTATGAGGTATTTCTGGCTCTAAAAGTACAATGTTCATAAAAAATCTCCTTCTTTGTAATCATTTCTTCTATTTTACCACTATGACAATCCCAAGACAAGAAAAATCAAAGTGCTTAAAAAAGATATAACATTGTAAATGGCGGTGATTTTGTATATAATTATATAGGATTGTTTTTCAATAGTCTCTTTTCACCATGTTTTGTTAGTATTTTTTAACAAATCATTTTTAATGTATTGTTGACTTATTCCTTGCAGTGTATTATTATTAGTACAGGATAGTCATTATTATTAAGGAGTTGTATGTTGTCATGAAAGAAGTTGCAGAATTGCTAAAAGCAAAAGGATTGAAAGTAACTCCACAAAGGATTGCTATTTTTCATATGCTATGTAATACAGTGGAACATCCAAGTGCTGAAACGATCTATAAATCCTTACAAGAAACCCATCCAACTATGAGTTTAGCAACCGTTTATAAGACTTTAGATGCTCTTAAAAAAGCTGAATTGGTACAAGAACTCAATGTAGGAGAAGATAGTTTTCGATATGATGCCAAAGTACATTCTCATCCTCATCTTATCTGCCTATCTTGCAATCATGTTTATGATTTACACACGGATCTATTACAAGATTTACGAGAAAAAGTAGCCCAAGATACTGATTTTGAATTATTCAGTGAAAAAATCTATTTTTATGGCATTTGTCCAGAATGTCAAAAAAAATAAGGGAAAAATGCTGTATTTTTTCAGCATTTTTCCCTTATTTTTTTCCCTATTATTATAGATATCCACGCCCATAATTCAAAATACACCAATTGCTAAACAAGTGTATAGCATTATAGCATTAGCGAATACACACCTTTTGTACCCCTGTTATTTCTTATTTGGTTTTATAAGAGCAAGTACTAAGACAGATGGATATCTATATCCCATTTCTTTAAATATATCGCTTAACAAAATGTTCAATCCGCTCCAGAGCTACTTTAATTGCATCTACAGAATACGCATAGGAACATCGAATAAATCCTTCTCCACTCTCTCCAAAGGCAGTCCCTGGTACAACAGCTACTTTTTCTTGGTACAATAATTGAGTGGCAAATTCTTCTGAAGAAAATCCTGTTTTTTCAATGGAAGGAAAAACATAAAAAGCTCCCAAAGGCTCAAAACAATCCAATCCCATATCCCTGAAGCCTTTTACCATAACTCGTCTTCTTTGATCATACGCTGTTTTCATACGCTGAATATCTTCATCCCCATTTCTAGCTGCTTCAATAGCCGCATATTGGCTTGTGGTAGGGGCACACATAATAGCATACTGATGAATTTTGGTCATTACTTTAATAAGAGGTGCGGGCCCAGCTGCATAGCCCATTCTCCAACCCGTCATAGCATATGCTTTTGAAAATCCGTTTAAAACTAATGTTCGTTCTTTCATGCCTGGTAGAGAAGCAATGGAAACATGCTTTTCATCTCCATAGGTAAGTTCTGCATAAATTTCATCTGAAATAACAAAAAGATCGTGCTGAATAATCAGTTCTACAATGGCTTCTAAATCTTTTTGTGTCATAATGGCTCCTGTAGGATTGTTAGGAAAAGGTAATACTAATAATTTTGTTTTTGGTGTAATATATGCTTCCAAGTCTTCTTTTGTAAGCCGAAACTCATTTTGAGCCTTCAATGGAATAACTACTGGTTCTCCTCCTGCCATAACTGCACAAGGTTTATAAGATACAAAACAAGGCTCAGGTATTAATACCTCATCGCCTGGGTTAAGCATGGCTCGAAGAGCTAAATCAATCCCTTCACTACCACCTACTGTAATAAGCATTTCTGTTTTAGGATCATAGGTAAGATTAAATCTTCTATGTAAATAATAACAAATCTCTTCACGAAGCTCCATTAATCCAGCATTAGAAGTATATACAGTTTTTCCTTTTTCTAAAGAATAAATTCCTTCTTCGCGAATATGCCAAGGAGTATCAAAATCAGGCTCACCAACGCCAAGAGAGATTGCATCCTCCATCTCCGTAACAATATCAAAAAACTTACGGATTCCTGAAGGCGGAATGTCTTTTATTTTTTTGGATAAGAAACGTTCATTCATGGAGATACCACCATTCTTTCATCTTTTTTACGATCTTCAAAAATCAATCCATGATCTTTGTATTTTTTAAGTACAAAATGAGTTGCTGTACTCAATACAGAATCTAATGTAGATAGCTTTTGTGCTACAAAAAGAGCTACTTCTTTCATTGTACTTCCTTCAATAATAACTGTTAAATCAAATCCTCCAGACATTAGATACACTGCCTTTACTTCATGAAAACGATAAATACGTTCTGCGATCCGATCAAAACCTTCCCCTCTTTGAGGAGTTACTTTCACTTCAATAAGAGCTGTAACAGACTCCTTAGTTGTTTTATCCCAATTAATCAGAGTATGATAACCGCAGATAATTTGTTCTTTTTCCATCTTTTGTATTTCATTCACAACTTCTACTTCAGTTAGACCTAACATAACAGCTAAGTCCGAAGGATCAATCTTACTATTTTTCTCTAAGATCTCTAAAATAATTTCTCTCATCTTTTCCATGAGAACCCTCCTTGCTTTCACTTAAAATATAATTTTATGGTTTTATTTTTCTACAATACTTTATATAATTCATCTACATCCGGTGGATCTAAAGGAATGATTTCACCCTTAGTTCGATAATAAATTTCCTGTTTTATTTGAGTTTGTCCAATGATGCAAGCTTCAATTCCTTGGGCTTGCAAAAGAGATACTAATTTTTGTCCCTCTTTACAAGTAATGATCATAGAACCACTAGAAATCAACCGAAGAGGATCAATTTGAAATAAATCGCAAATCTTCCTTGTTTCTAACGTAATAGGAATTTGATCAATGTTAATTTCCATTCCTACTTTACCACAATGAGCCATTTCCCACAAGGCTCCTAAAACTCCTCCTTCTGTAATATCATGCATGGCACTGACTCCAAATTGTACAGCTACTCTACTTTCGGGTAGAACAGATAAATACTGAATAGATCCTTGGGCTTTGTGTAATTCTTCTACGGAAAGATGATTTTTTAACCATTCTTCTTTTTCTTTTGCTAAAATAGCTGTCCCTTCTAAAGCAGCCCATTTTGTCATAACAATATCTTCATTCGGTTTAGGCTTTGAAGTAATGATATTGTTTTTTAAAGTTTTGCCGATACCTGCTACCGAAAGAATAGGGCGATTTACCGCATCGGTGATTTCCGTATGCCCTCCAATAACTTGTGCATTTACTTCCGTAGCACCCTTTTCAATTTGCTTCATAATCATATTTAACTCTTTTTCTGTTGAAGATGGTGGCAATAATAAAGTAATCAGCAAACCAACAGGTTCTGCCCCATTAGAAGCTAAATCATTACAGGTAATATGAACACCTAAATACCCTATATTTTCAGTGGCACCCGTAATAGGGTCTGTAGAAACAACACATAATTCATCAGAATCAAATTCGATAATAGAACAATCTTCTCCTATGGCAGAACCAACTAAAATCTCCTTTCTTTTGTTTTGAATCTGTTGGAATACATATTGATCCAATATGGAAAATGGAACTTTTCCTATTTTCATTAGTAGAACTCCTCTCCTGTCTCTCCCCTATGATGCTGGTTTGGGTTTGTAACGACTTATATTTACTAACTTTTCTTCCACGATCTGATCTTTGTTGTAAGTTCTTTTATATAGCTTTACATGTAAAGCTTCCGATTCAACATCTTGGTTTTTTTCTATTTCTTCCACTTGACTTATGAATTCAACTCTTCGATCCTTTTCTTTTGGCTTCGTACCATAAATAGTAACACATAGCTCACTTTTATCCACAGAACACTCCATATACAAAATCCCTACTGTATTATTTTTAAATTTAAAATCCAGCCATCCTGTAGCAAAAGCAGCATCTCTACCTAAAGGGACATAACTAACAGGTAAAGAATGATTTTTTCTTTCCAAAACATCTAACTCAGAAAATAAAACAGCATTATAAACCGTTGTTACAACTTGACATATACCTCCTCCTATATCAGGAACCATTTGACCATTCACAATAACAGGAGCATCTACATATCCATTCTCTTTTGTAATCTCTCCTAAAACCTCTTGGGCTGAAAATATATCCCCTGGCTTTAATAAGGTTCCATGAATTTTCTGTGCAGCTTGCTGTATATTTTGATTTCTCATCTCTTGGAAAGAATTAAAAAAGGTGCAAAAACTACCCAAAACATATTGAACTTGCTCTAATTGCTCTTTTGTATATTCCGGTTGCCAGTCCATAAGTTCTACTTGGATGGAGCCTGTACTTTGTCTCTCTAAGGCTTTTTGAATTTGCTCAGCTGTTTTATGAATATCTAAGACTTTACCTGTTTCTTCCTTTATCACAGTAAATTCTTTATGATTTCTTTGTATTATAGCATCTTTTGGTTTTTGAGAAAAGTTATTTTGCAATTTTTTTAATAAACTGTATATATGATTAGAATCATAAGACAAAGTTAATGAAAAAACAGCTGGTTTTTTTTTAAGAACACAAGTAATAAAGTAACTTTCAATCCAATTCTTATTTCTTCCTAATACATACGCTTGTTCAAGTATTTGAGAAAATAAATATTCTACCCCCAATTCTTTATAAGATAGGAACTCTTTCCTTTCTCCTTGGTATAATTCAAGCTGCTTTTCTACTAATAATTGTTGTACATACCTTTCCACTTTTTGTTGTGCCTCTTGGAAGGTAAGTCCTCCTACATTTACTTCTTCAATATAAATCCCTTCGTAGAATGTATTGGAAGTTAATGTAGGAATAATAAAACTACCCCAAACCAAAAGAAAAATAAAAGCACCAACCTCTTTCCACATACTTCTCCTCCTACCCCTGTACATCTCTATTCTATGTATATGTATAGAAATAGAAAGATATATAAAAACCACTACAAATCGTAGTGGTTTATCCTATCTATTTTGTTTTTACTAAAAGAGTTTTCCATACAATTTCTGCTACTTCTCCTCGGGTGAGAACTTCATTGGGTCCTTTCTTTAACGTAGGGGAAACAATTCCTAATTCTTTTCCTCGATTCATATAGTTTATTGGCCATTCCCCTTCTAACTGCTCTTCTCTTTTTAACACTCGCACCATCAGAGCAATCGTTTCAGCATAAGAAATCGGTTGTACAGGTCGAAAAGTTCGTCCTGGATAACCTTGAATTAACTGAAGTTGGGCTGCTTTTTGAATCCATGGTTTTCCCCAATAGGAAGAGGAAACATCTTGAAACTGTTGTTTTTCAGCTCCTATAACAATACTCTCTTCATGTCCTAATACTCGTAACAGTAATACAGTCATTTCTGCACGATTAATATTCTGATCAAGGCGGAGTGAGCCGTCCTCATATCCTTTTAACAATTGCAAGGTAGCCAACTGACTCCCCGCATAAGTTTGTTGAGGAGTTGCTGCTGTTATTGGTACTGACAAAATACCGATGAACAATATACTAACTAAAAGTAATCTTTTTGTTTTTTTCATTTAAAGCCTCCTATTCTAGTAATAGAATAAAACAAGTCTATTATAGCATATTTTCTTATGATAAGAAGGCTTGTAATAAAAGTGTAATAAGAATGTTATGACTTTAGCACAATAGGACCATTAGAAGTCGTTAGTGTAAAATCTACTTTCTTAGGAGCTCGTTCATAATGCAAAGTATGAGCATCAATATAATTTCCCTCATTTTGAGTATAGGTTAAATAGGGAATATCCGCTTGAATTCCATTTAAAGATGTAGTTGCTCGAACCCGATATCCAATCTTTTCTTCAGAAGGTATTTTTAATTCTATGGGTGCATTGGAAGTTTCTAAACTCCACTGATATTGTGTATAATCTAAAAATTCATCTCTCTGTGCTTGTATAGAAATGGGTGCATTAGAAGTCTCAGCAACCACTGTTTGACTATCTACTTCCTGTATATCTACAGGAGCATTAGAGGTTACAATAGAAAGTTTCTGCGTTTTGCAAGTTTCTAAACGAATTTTACCATTACTTGTTTCTAAACGAATATTATGGAAATAAGATTCAGGAATAAACCCTTCCATACGAATGGAAGAAATATATTCTTCTTCGTATTGTAAAAAAATTTTCCCATCCATTTGTACTAGCCGAATACCTAATCCTGATTCTCCTTTGGTTTTATAATATACTTTGAGATTTATCTTATCGCCATTATATCCTTTAAGAAAAAGGCTTCCATTCTTTCCCTTCAAAAAAAGTTCCTGGTGATCTTGAGGCACTACTTTTAAATCCAATGACAATTCTTTTTCAGTTTTAAAATCAGAACTAGCTAACGTCTTTGACAGTTTATCCATCAAAGATGAGGCTGTTTTTGCTACTACCTGTGCAGCTTTTTGTACTTTGGGTTCTATATCTTTTACCCAATCTGATGAGGAATGATTAGCCCCTTGTGATTTATAGGTTGTAGATGATGGTGAAGACGAATATGTGGTTTTCGGTTTGCTTGGCGTATCTTTTAAGCTTTCTAATAATCTAGCTGCTTCCTGTGAAGTAATCTTTCCTTCTTCTAACATTTTTAAAATCATCATTTTTTCCTCGTTCATAAAACTCCCTCCTTCTTTCCCTATATACGAACCAACTTTTCCTTTGTCTGTACAAGGAATTTTTTATAAGTAAAAAAGAGGTAAGAAAGCACCAATAATAGTAGCCCCTAACATAATCGCTACAATAAGAATCGCTATTCTTTGCTGTTGTTTTTTATTTCTCAGAAACATATTTTCCCTCCTTTGCTATTGTTAATCCATAGATTCAATTAATTTTTCTTGAAGGCAATAATGAAGATCTATTTTTTTTTGTTTCCAGTGATTTTTAAATTTTACATCTATTATTTGGTTTTTTCTGTTTTTTATTTTTCCCTCTCCATATCGTTGATGAAAAACTCGGGTTCCTACTTGAAAATCCTGTTCTTGTGGCTGACCTAAAAGCTCATCAATAAACCGTGAAGGATCTGCTTTTTCTTCATAACGGATCTGAGGATGAGAAATATATAATGTTTTTTTTGCTCTTGTCATTCCTACATAAAATAATCTTCTTTCTTCTTCTAATTC
>JAAYNZ010000125.1 GCA_012520595.1 Candidatus Epulonipiscium sp.
ATAATTCAAAAGATATAATGAATATTAAAGAAATGTTAAATATGTTAAAATTATTTAAAATGTTTTGTCCAACATTTCATTGACAAAAGAAATGAGTAATAGTATAATAAAGATTTTAATTGACATTCGTTTGTTCCGAAGCAAATATAAAATAGTGATTGTCTAAAGCCAGCAATAACAAGGTATTTAGACAAATATTTTTGTCAAATTTTAGCTAAAAATGGTTGACTAATGTTGATGATTATGGCAAAATAGTAATATACTGTAATTAATTTTTGCTAATGAGGTGGTTGTGTGTTTTTAAGGAAAAATTACAACAAAAAAACCGGGCGAACGTATTTACAAATAGTTCACGGGTATCGCGACAAAGATGGTAAGTCAAAAAGTAAAACAATTAAATCCATAGGATATCTTGATGACCTTGAAAAGATTTATGATGATCCCATTGCTCATTTTAAACAAACAGCAAAACAAATGGAAAATGAGCGTTTAGAAAATGATGAAATAGTCATTAAAATTAAAGCGAATAGCAGAATAAATAAAGAGGATAAGAATAGAAAGAATTTTGGACATGTTGTTTTTAATAAAGTTTATCATGAATTACAACTTGATAGGTTTTTTAACAACAAACAGAGACATGAAAAGTTTAAATATGATTCTAATAGCATAATGAAAGTCTTGCTCTTCGCCAGGTTACTTTATCCTTGTTCTAAAAAAAAGACAGTAGAAATAAAAGACAGATTCTTTGATAAAGCCGATTTTACATTAGATGATACGTACAGTTGTTTGAAACATTTTAATAAGATTGAAAAAGAGGCACAACAATTCATTCATGAACGAATTGTCGATCAATATGACAGGAACACCGATTTAATATATTATGATGTAACGAATTATTACTTTGAAATTGATCAATCTGATGAATTTAGGAAAAAAGGAGCATGTAAAAGCAACAGTTCTAACCCTATCGTTCAAATGGGTTTAGCTGTTGATACCCAAGGGATTCCCATTTCGTATCAACTTTTCGAAGGAAATACACACGACTCTCAAACACTAATGCCCATATTGAACACAATCAAAAACCAATTTCAAACAAATAGAATTATTGTTGTTGCCGACAAAGGACTAAACAGCGGTGATAATATTGCATTTAACACTGTCCTTGGTGACGGATACATATATAGCCAAAGTGTAAGGGGAGCAAGCGAAGACCTTAAGAAGTATGTTCTTGATGATAATGGTTATAGATGGATAGACAAAGATAAAGACTTTAAAATAAAATCCAGAATAACACCTACAACAATTAATGTAACTGTAGGTAAGTATGCAAACGGTAAAAACAAAAAGAAGAAAGTTGCTATAGATCAAAAGCAGGTTATTTTCTATAGTCGTAAATATGCTGTACGTTCAAAAAAGAAAAGAGAAGAAGCTCTTGTCAAAGCTATTGATCTAATTGCAAATCCCGCAAAATACACAAAAGCTACATCTTACGGAGCTGCAGCTTACGTTGCAAATATTGATTTCGACAAAGAAACGGGTGAATTTAAGGACACTGGCAAAATGCTTTTTTTAGATGAAGAAAAGATAAAACAAGAAGAGTTGCTGGATGGATATTATGCAATTGTTACAAGTGAATTTAATGAATCTGATGAACGCATAGTAGAATTATATCACGGGCTTTGGAAAATTGAAGAATCCTTTAAAGTTACAAAAAGCACTTTAGATGCAAGACCAGTTTATCTTACTCTAAAGGAACACATAAATGCACATTTTTTCATTTGTTTTATATCCTTAGTTATCGCTAGACTTGTAGAAATAAGACTTAAAAACAAATACACTATTGAGAAAATACTTGATTCCTTACGCTCCGTTTCTTGCAGCCACATGGATACTAACCACTATCTTTTTGATTATGCAGATGAAGTAACTGATGACATTAATGGGGCATTCAATCTTGATATAGGTCAGAAAGTAATGACTTTAAAAGAAATAAAAAATATTTTTGCAAATGTAAAAAAAAGATAATTTAGTACTACAACTTTTAGCAAAAACAAAGTCTCTGAAACCCCTCATTTGCAAGGTGTTTAGAGACTATTTTCTTTTTTTGCTTCGGAATAAAAGTTAACATTATACACGGAATTTACTGTGAGTCATTTTTTATTCATTGCGACACTTCATTTTACAACTTGCCTGATTGATTTTTATCCTTTATAATTGTGTATATAAAGTACAGGCATTTTTTTATTATAAGTACTTATTAATCTTTTTTAATTATCTGTCGATATAAATACATATGGAAAATATTCATTTTCAAAATGCATGATTACATTCTAATATTCATTTTTTGTACAAATAAACTGTGGAGGAATAAAAATGAAAAGTATTAAAACAAAGCTAATTATTTATTTTTCAATTCTAATAATAGTAATAGCTGCAACACTTGGTATTATTGTGATGCAAACTGTTAACAAAACTGTTGTTACAGACGCAGAAACAACATTGGAGTTGTTAGCTGAAGAAGGCAGAAAATTAGTAGAAAGTCGAGTTGAAATTCAAATACGAATGGCGGAAATGATAGCATCACGAGAAGATATTGCCAATATGGATTGGGAAATCCAGCAACCAATATTAATTAGAGAGGTAGAAAATTCAGAGTTCCTCTCTATGGCGATTGTATATCCTGATGGCACTACATATGATTATAGTGGAATCGTTATCAATTTAGGAGATAGAGACTATGTGAAAAAAGCATTTAGTGGCGGAGTAGGTATATCGGATATTAGCATTGCCAGAGGAACGGGAGAACTTTCAATGATGTATGCAGTCCCTATAAAAAAGGATAATGAAGTTGTAGGGGTATTAGTGCCTAGAGCCAGCGCTGACTTTTTAAGCACAGTTACCGATGATATGGGTTATGGAAACAACGGTTATGCCTACTTAATAAATAACAATGGTAAAACGATAGCCCATCCCAATAGAGAAATGGTATTAGGCGAATTTAATCCAATAGAAGCGGCAGAGCTTGATGAAGGTTATAGGTCTCTTGCACAGCAATATGAAAAAATATTGGAAGAACAAAGAGGAGTAAGTTCTTACTCATATGAAGGACGTAATATTTATAGCGCTTATGCACCTATAGAAAATACTGATTGGATTCTAACAATTACAGCAGATGAGGAAGAAATACTATACGCACTGCCGATAATACAGAGAAACATTATTTTACCAACCATAGTAATATTAATGATAGGAATTGTATTTGCTTATATTATAGGCAAATCTCTTACAAATCCAATTATTCTTGCTGCCAATGACTCTAAAAGA
Source organism: Candidatus Epulonipiscium sp. (assembly GCA_012520595.1). Classification (GTDB taxonomy): domain Bacteria; phylum Bacillota; class Clostridia; order Lachnospirales; family JAAYNZ01; genus JAAYNZ01. The sequence continues at coordinate 3,325 of JAAYNZ010000125.1, forward strand.
ATTGCATCATTAGATTTAACAAAAGATATCAATGCCAAAGCTCTTAAGAAAAAGGATGAAATTGGGGATTTAGCAAGATCGTTACAGGTAATTATTGATAGTCTTAAAGATACAATTAATGAAATAAGCAAATCTTCTTTGCAGGTTTTATCTGCATCCGAAGAAATGTACACCTCTTCAGAACAATCAGCATCAGCTTCTGTTCAAATATCACAAACAATTGAAGAGATTGCAAAGGGTGCTTTTGACCAAGCACAAAACACGCAAGAAGGTTCTATAAATGCAAATGAGTTAGGTAAATATATTGATGATAACCAATTATATATGAAAAGCTTAAATGCCCAATCAAATAAAGTATTAAAAATTGTCGAAGAGGGTTTAAATGAAATTGAAAGTCTATATTCAATAACAGAAGAAAGCAATCAAGCAACAAGCGAAGTAAATAAAGTTATTGTACAGACAAATGATAGCTCATTAAGAATTGGACAAGCAAGCAGTGTTATTTCTTCAATCGCACAACAAACTAATTTATTAGCTTTAAATGCCGCAATTGAAGCTGCAAGAGCAGGTAATGCAGGTAAGGGATTTGTAGTAGTTGCAGAAGAAATTAAAAACTTAGCACTTCAATCCTCTGCATCTACAAAAGAAATTGATGAAATAGTAAGCGAGTTACAGCTTAATGCAGAAAATGCTGTTAAGACAATGGAAAGAATGTCAGTTATTACAAAAGAACAAACAAAAAGTGTAAGTATAAATAAAGATAAATATATGTCCATAGATAAGGCCATGAAAGAAACAAATGATACTGTAAATCATTTAAATGAATCTGGTGAAAAAATGGGTAAGATGAAAGAAAAAATACTTGCAAGCATGGAAAGCTTATCAGCAATTGCTGAAGAAAATTCTGCAGCTACTCAGCAGGCAACGGCATCAATACAAGAACAGGCAGCATCTTCAGAGGAAATTTCTGCTACAACTCAAGGATTAACCACCTTAGCCAAAGGCTTGCAATCATTAATACAGAAATTTAATATTTAATGATGGGAAAACCCTGCATGGAATCCGCCGGAGGTTAGGCACATTTGCCCCTTACCTTATGTTACGTTAACTTATATAGTAAAAAAATCCAGTTCCGAAGTTATTTCGCAAGTGGATTTTTTATTATTCATTGTTTAAAAAATTTACAAATAATTCAACTAGCTTTGGATCAAATTGACTTCCAGAATTATCTTTTAATTCTTTTATTGCAAGCTCTTTAGTATATGTTGGTTTAAATGAATATTAAAGAAATGTTAAATATGTTAAAATTATTTAAAATGTTTTGTCCAACATTTCATTGA
>JAAYNZ010000126.1 GCA_012520595.1 Candidatus Epulonipiscium sp.
AAGAACACTTTTTTGCATGATAGAAGAAAAACCTACAGCCGATTGTATTTTAGGAAATTCTTCCGTATAAAAACGATCAAATCGATCCATATATAATGTAGGATCTTCCTTTATAAAACTAAAAAAGATATTTTTAAAGACTTGTTCATTGGTTAAATCACCAGAATTATTCACCATGGCTTCTGTAGCAACATCTAAGTATTGAAATAAAGATTTAGGATAAATTAAATCTTTTAAATAAGCCCCTAAAGAATGAAAGTAAGCATGAAGAAACTGATCCAATTCCATTGGGAGCAATGTTCCGTCTAAATCAAATAAAATTGTTTTTAACATAAGAGCCTCCTTCAAATTATTCTTTTCAATTATAGCAAACAATTTAAATAAATGCCACAAAATTCTAAAAACCATTCCCAAAAGGGATTTGGAAGAAAACTATTGACAGGAAAAAAAGAACGTGCTATTCTAGTCGTATAAAACCGAGTGCGTAGGTAGGAATTAAAGAGGTGAGCGTATGAGATTATCAACCAAAGGGCGCTATGGTTTGAAAGCAATGTTAGATTTGGCAGTCAATGGTCAAAATGGACATATTGCTCTGAATAGTATTGCAGAGCGTCAAAATATATCGGAACATTATCTAGAACAGTTGATTGCTGTTTTACGTAAAGCAGGATTAGTGGAAAGTATGAGAGGAGCTCAAGGCGGATATATTTTAGCTAGATCGCCGAAAGATATTACTGTAGGAGATATCCTTCGAACGTTAGAAGGTTCTTTAGCACCCGTAGATTGTGTTGTGGAAAATAAAGAACATGAATGTTCACAAGCTGATTACTGCGTAACAAAACCAATTTGGTTAAAAGTTAGAGACAGTATTAATAAAGTAGTAGACAGTATTACGTTACAAGATTTAGTAGATGATTATAAGGAAGTATATGCCCAAGCTACAGATATGTATTATATCTAGCCAATCTTATCTTCAGCATGGGTTATAGCGACAAAAGGAGTGAATGGAGTGAATAAAATATACTTAGATCATGCAGCCACAACTCCTACTCGTTCAGAAGTAGTGGATGCTATGTTACCATATTTTACTCAGCAATTTGGGAACCCTTCCAGTGTATATGAAGTAGCACGGATTAATCGAAAAGCAGTAGATGAAGCCAGAAGTATGGTTGCTAATGCCCTAGGGGCTACCAGTGACGAAATCTTTTTTACCAGTGGAGGTACGGAGGCAGATAACTGGGCCATTAAAGGCATTGCCGAAGCCTATGAACAAAAGGGAAAACATATCATCACATCTGCTATTGAACACCATGCTGTTCTTCATACCTGTCAATACTTAGAGAAAAAAGGGTATCAAGTCACTTATCTACCAGTGGATGAATATGGACAAATATCCATACAAGATCTAAAAGAGGCCATTCAAGAAGATACCATCTTAATTACCATTATGTATGCAAATAACGAGATTGGTACTATTCAGCCTATTGAAGCCATTGGTAAGATCGCAAAAGAACACAATATTATCTTCCACACCGATGCAGTACAAGCCGTAGGGCATGTTCCCATCCATGTAAAAGAAATGAATATCGATTTACTTTCTTTATCGGGACATAAATTATATGGACCTAAGGGAATTGGTGCTTTGTATATCCGTAAAGGAGTAAGGATCAAACCCTTTATTCATGGAGGAGCCCAAGAAAGAAATCGTAGAGCAGGAACAGAAAATGTTCCAGCTATTGTTGGTTTGGCAAAAGCCATCGAACTTTCAATGAAAGAAATGGAAGAAAGCAATCATAAAATCATTGAACTTCGAGATTACTTAATAAAAGGAATCCAAGAGGCCATTCCTCATATACGCTTAAATGGCCATCCGACGGAACGATTACCTGGAAATGTTAATTTTAGTTTTCGATTTATTGAAGGAGAATCACTTCTTATTGGGCTAGACATGCACGGCATTTATGCGTCCAGTGGTTCAGCTTGTACTTCTGGATCCCTAGATCCTTCTCATGTTCTCCTTGCTATAGGGCTGCCCCATGAAATCGCTCATGGATCTCTTCGAATTACACTAGGTCCAGAAAATACCAAAGAAGAAATGAACTATGTATTAGAGACGTTACCTAAAATTGTACAAAGATTACGAGATATGTCTCCATTATATGAAGATTTTTTACGTGCACAATCATAAGCAACCAAAGAAAGAGGTGTTATTATGTATAGTCAAAAAGTAATGGATCATTTTATGAATCCTAGGAATATGGGAGAAATTGAACAAGCCAGTGGAGTAGGAACTGTAGGAAACGCTAAATGTGGAGACATTATGCGAATGTATATACAAGTGGAAAACGATATTATTACCGATGTAAAATTTAAAACCTTTGGATGCGGGGCAGCTGTAGCTACAAGTAGTATGGCCACCGAATTAGTGAAAGGCAAAACCATTGAAGAAGCCTTAAAAATCACAAATAAATCAGTAGCCGAAGCATTAGATGGCCTTCCCCCTGTTAAGGTTCATTGTTCTCTTTTAGCAGAAGAAGCTCTACATGCTGCTTTATGGGATTACGCTCAAAAACACAATTTGCATATAGAAGGTTTAGAACCTCCCAAAGAAGATATACATGAACATGAAGCAGAAAACCCAAAAGAATAAGACCGTTAGAATAGGTGAAAAATATGATAAAACCTAAAGTAGTTGTAGGCATGTCCGGTGGAGTTGATAGTTCTGTTGCCGCTTATTTGCTTAAAGAGCAAGGATATGATGTCATCGGAGTAACGATGCAAATTTGGCAAGATGAAAGTCAAGAACAAAAAGAAGATCATGGTGGTTGTTGTGGATTATCTGCTGTTGATGATGCTCGTAGAGTAGCTCAGACATTAGATATTCCATACTATGTAATGAATTTTAAGGAAGATTTTAATCAATATGTCATACAGTATTTCATAAAAGAATATCGTAAAGGACGAACACCCAACCCTTGTATTGCATGCAATCGCTATGTAAAATGGGAATCTTTACTTCGAAAATCATTACAATTAGGAGCGGACTATATTGCTACAGGACATTATGCAAGAGTAGTACAGCACCCAAAAACAAAGCGGTATACACTACAAAAATCAGTAACGGCTCAAAAGGACCAAACCTATGCTTTATATAACTTAACCCAAGATCAATTGGCACATACTTTAATGCCAGTAGGTGAGTACACCAAAGAAGAAGTAAGGCAAATCGCCCAAAAAATAGGACTCAACGTAGCCCAAAAGCCAGATAGCCAGGAAATTTGTTTTATTCCTGATAATGATCATGGACGTTTTATAGAAGAAACAACGAATCAGTTGGCTCCTAAAGGGAATTTTATAGATACCAAAGGAAATATATTAGGACAACACCAAGGATTGATTCGATATACCATAGGACAGCGAAAAGGCTTAGGCATTGCCTTTGGTAAACCTATGTATGTAGTAGCTCTTCGTCCGCAAACCAATGAAGTCGTATTAGGAGAAGGAGAGGATGTATTCCAAGATCGTCTTTATGCTACGGACCTTAATTTTATGATGATCCCAGATCTTACAACCCCTATGCAAGTAAAAGGGAAAATACGATATAGTCATACTCCTGCCTCTTGTACCATTCGAAAAACAGAGGAAGATACCCTAGAGTGTGTTTTTGATGAACCTCAAAGAGCCATAACCCCTGGACAATCCATTGTATTTTATGATGGCGATTATGTTCTTGGTGGAGGCACCATTGTATAAAAAAGAAGGAGTTATCCATATTGTGGATAACTCCTTCTTTTTTTAGCTCTTATCAATATCCATACCCAAAAAAGTTATGGAATGGGAACAAACTCAGGTTTTTGATTTTTAAAAACAGTAAAATAAGAAAAGCCAACCTCTTTTAATAATTCGTAAGCAGTTTTAAAATCAGCACAAAGATCTTGGGTACGATGGGCGTCAGAGCCTACAGTAATCATTTCTCCACCAAATCGTTTATAAGCTTTTAAAATAGATGATTGGGGATGAAACTGACCCAATCCATAGCGATAACCAGAAGTATTTAGTTCCAAGCCTTTTCCTTTATGAACTAAAGCTTTTAAAATCCCATCAATAATTTCTTGGTATTCTTGATAAGATAAAACAGGGTTTGGATAATCTCCATATCGAATAATATAATCTAGGTGTCCATAAACTTGAAAACAATCAAAAACACGAATATTATCTAAGATGGATTCAAAATACCGGTAATAGGCTTCTTTTTGTTCTTTGCCTTTAAAAAAATCACCATTATATAAATCCAGACAATCCACCACATGAGAAGAACCAATAATAAAATCAAAGGGATACTTAGAAGTAAAGTCCTCAATCTTTTGTACTAGTTGAGGTTGGAATCCTACTTCAACACCTAAGAGCAATGTAATATCATCTTGGTATTTTTTTTGATATTTTTGGAAGACTTCCAAATATTCATCATAATTAATTTCAAAGGTAAAATCAAGATTAGGGTAGTCAAAGTCTACATGATCCGTAAATACTAATTGTGTTAACCCCAAAGCAATGCCTCTTTGAATCATATTTTCCATAGGGGTATTACAATCAGAAGAAAAAGAAGTATGTGAATGATAATCAGCAAAAAACATTGTTTTCACTCCTTGACTTATTGTGTTTCTAGGGTTACGTTGTAAAGGAATTATGGCGATGTATATTTAATTACTTTATAATAGCATACAAAACTTGATTTGAATACAAAAATCATGAAAAAGGTGAAAAAAGAATGGATTTTGGGGTATACTTTGAATAGTTTTCTAGTTATCTACTAATCAAGAATAAAATATACTTGCTTTTCTTTTTTTCTACATGGTACAATAGGTGAGGACTTAAGTGCTATGTTTTCATGGTACCAGTCCACTTAGTAAAACAAAAAAACAGGGGGAAAGACATGGGAGACATTAATTATACTCAGATATTTATTATGTTTATTGGAGGTTTTGGGCTTTTCTTATACGGTATGCAAGT
>JAAYNZ010000011.1 GCA_012520595.1 Candidatus Epulonipiscium sp.
GTTGAATTTGATGAAAGATTAACTTCTGTTGATCGAAATGTATTCCAAATCAACGGAACTACACCTGTAGCTATGAGTATCCAAGAAAAAGAAAACAAAACCATTGTAGAATTAATCTATAAAGATGAATTTAGCACTAATGCGGAAGGCATTAACTTCAAAATTGTAACAACAAAGGATGCTAAAATTACCAATTCCTTTGGAAACGTTGTAAACTTCGATCATGCCTATGATGTAAGTGATAAGATTACTCCTGAAATCCTATCCGCTACTGCTACTGGCAACACTGTTACCATCACTTTCAGTGAAAAAATGGATAAAAACAGTTTCTCCATTTTAAGTTTCATGGTTCGAGAAAGAAAAGTAACAGCTTATAACGTAGAAAATGATACGTTAACTCTTACCATTGATGGAGATGCCTTAGTAAAAGATGATCGTATAGAAGTCGAACAACAATACAAAGTACTTGATGGCAACCGAAATGAACTCATGCTAAAAGATGTAGTAGAAATTAAAGTTCAATAATAATCTCAAACTGATAAATCCATTTATAACTATTTGTAAATAAATTCTCCTCAAAAAAAAGAGTAGGTGAAAAAGGAAATCCCTTTTCCACCTACTTTTTTCTTTGTTCTATCTTACTCTTTCCTATCTTACCCCATATAATCAAAACGAATGTACATATCTCTTTTAACGTATAATTTTATCTCCTTGGATTCGCCACTGCTCCCTTTCCTTCACCAATGTGATCTTACGCTCCATGGTCAACCCATTGTTATAATGTTGTTTTATAAACACTTCTACATCTTGGTCTCCTTGATAAACCGTATCCTGTATTTCATATTGCTGCATACACATATCCACTTCTTGGTATTGTTCATATTGATGTAAGAGAGCCATAAACTGTTTTTTGGGATATTCTTTTAGATACCCTTGGCTACACATATTTACTAATTTCTTATATCCTTTTTTGCTTGTCAGCTCACCAGCAATAATGCTCCCAATAATCTCCTGCTGACTCGCAACCACTGCTTGGGGATCCGTATAATCAATAACCATTTCCTTATTACAGCTTACTAGCAGTAGAAGTATTCCAAAACTTCCTAGTAATACCCGCATCTTTTGCTTCATTCAATGGCCCCCTAATTCCTTCTATTTCTTATTTTTTACTAGAAAACACCTTGGGCAGCTAACTCAACTGCCTCTTTTAATTTCATATACCCGATGGTCTGCTGCATCTTTTGATATTGTGCTTGCTCCAATGCATAGGCTTGCTGTTCATATTGAAGTTGACTAATCTGTCCCCACTCGTATCGTAATGTCATTTCTCTCCATTGTTTTTCTGCTAATTCATAGGCTTCTATACTATGGTATAAACTTTCCAAAGCTTTTTTATATTGATCGTATAACTGTCTTACTCCTTGTTCCATCTGATAAGCCTGATCCTTTGTCTCTAGATTGATTTGCTCTGTTTCCAAGGTAGCTACTTGGTATTCTGAATCTTCTTCTTTATAGGCCTCTTGAATCTTCTTTTCATATTCCTCTTGGATTTCTTGATTTCGTTGGATCATTTTAAATTGTAAACTATTTTCTTTGAATTTTTTTACTAAATCAGAAACCCCCTTAACTCTGGCTCCATAGGTTTGAGGAAGAGAAAGAACAAAGGTAACCTCTTGCTCTAATGGGATGTCTAACTTTCTTTTTAAATTGTCATAGACCATATGAATCTGCGTATCCATGGTCTTTAACTGTACATTCACTTCCTGCAGCTGATTTTCCAATTGTTCTATGGCTCTTTCTGTGGTAAGGTTTAAATCCTTTTTTACCTTTTCAACCTGCAACCTTTGATGTAATAATTGTTTATTTTTTTCCAATAACTCTTTTTGCTTTTCTAAAAGCAAAAGATCCCAACAATCTTTTTGAAAATTACTTTTTAATTGAGCCAAATCTTGTTTTCGCTTATGCTCTGCCTGTTCTACCTGTAGAACCAACTGCTCGGATGCTTTTAATAAATTACCCTCCTGTTTTAAGGCTTGTTGGTAAGCTTTTTTGGTTCCATCATAAGTATGTAACGACCAATGGAATTCTTGAAAAGCTACTTCTTCTGCTTGGCTTCCTGTAGATGTATTTAAATATTCCTTTTCATAATAATTTCGACTGTCTTCCGCTGAACGAAGACGCGCTTTCGCTGATCTAGCTTGATCTTTGGCTTTTTGATACGCATCTAAGGTTTCTTTATGCTGTTTTTTCAGTAATTGTTCTTGAATATGAATCTTGGCCATATCAGGACTTTGCTCTAGATATCGTTTCATCATCTGTTCTTCTGTTAAAGTTAAAACTGACTCTCCATAAACCATGGTACTAAAAAATAAAGTAAAACAAAGTAGTACCATCATCCCTCTTCTAAAAGTCTTTTTCATTTCTCTGCTCCACTCCTTTACTTGTGGTTTTGTTTATACGGACGTATTGGAAACCATAAAAAAATCTAGAAATCAATGATGTTTTTTATTATACCATAATTCACCATTGATCTCTAGATATTTTGAAAAATAGAAATACGTAAATCTTTATATGATTTTTTATACTCTTTGGTATTATTGTTGCTTAAACATAAACCATAACTGATCTTTTTCTTTTCCGCTTTCATCTTTAGGAATTGTTTGGTTGTATTGTCCTAAGTTATCAGCGGGTTCTCCTAAAACCCAGTTATCATTTAGCTTTGTACCATCTAACCAAATAGCTGGTTTTCCTTCTGCATCCCCATGGTTACTCTTTCCTTGAATAGTAAGCTTAGGATTTGTATCTACGCCTTCTCCTTTGGATACTTCAATACCACCAAATTCATTTCCTTCTGTAACAATATTATTAACCGTTACTGTGGCACTATTTACTAATATACCTGCATTGGTATTTTTAACTGTTACATTTTCTAATACTACTTCTTTTGCTTTGTAAACTTGAATGGCATAGGCATACTCTCCAACATCCCATCCACCTGCAGTAGTATTAGGTCCTACAATTGTAAGATCTTTTAATTTTGCTTTATTTCCATTCTCTTGGATTAAAACTGCCGCTTTACCTGCTACTTTTCCAGTAATAACTTTATTTGCTGTTTCGTCAGTTCCACGTAGAACCAATTCTCGGTTAATTATCAATTGATCAGTCAAAGTAATGTCTGCTGTCAAAAGAATATTTTTTACTTCTACATTTTCAACTGCTGCTTTTAATTCTCTTTCAGTGGCTACTTTTGTTACTTTTACTAAGGCTTTTTGTGCTGTCTCTAAATCTACCTTTGCTTGATCCACTTCTACCTGCGTAGCATTTGACTTTGTTGCTACTGCTTTTATTGTCGTTAATGTAGCTTGAAAAACTTCCCAACTTTCTTGTGTATACTCGTCAGCTTTTAATGCATCAGCTGCTGCAATAGCATCTTTTAATGCAGATATCTTAACTAACTCTGTTACTTTCTTATCTAACTCTGTTACTGCATTATCGATTTCTGTTTGTTTATTACTCTCTTTTAAAATCTTTTTTGCTTGAGTTAAATAAGTTTCTAAAGCTGTTACGCTATCTACCGTATAATTCAATTCTTTTTCCCCTGCAATAAGAGCCTCGACTTCTTTAATTTTGTTATCTAAATTTATTTTGTTTACTGGGTCATTCCGTATCTATCCTATTGGATTTCGACCGGTCCACACCGTACGTGCGACTTTCATCGCATACGGCGTTTCATCGACAAAAAACTTTTTTTGCCGACTGGGTTCCTTCGCTCCCATACGTTTTCCCCTCCCTCCTTGTTACCAAAGAGGTCCTAACGGCATATGATCTACACTACTATGAACCCGCTGAGCCCGTATATTCTTCTTCGAATCTACTTATCCTCCAAATATACAGCATCAAACGTTCCGCTCTGCCTATCCCTGTTTTTGATTCCCTTAGGCTTCCACTAGCCATGTAAGAAGAACCAGTTTAATAGCCAATTGTACTGATTCCGTCTATATTATCGAAATGCTTTCTTGAATATATCGATCCATATTGAGCTAAAGACGACAAAAGCAATATGGATTACCTTACACCGCTTTATCATGGATTCATATCTATTAGCCATAGGAA
>JAAYNZ010000127.1 GCA_012520595.1 Candidatus Epulonipiscium sp.
ACGAAATCGCCAAGGCATCTACATGGGTACGTTCAAAAAATTCACATACTTTATTAGGATCTGTGTAAAGAGCATGATTATTTCCTGCATGATCTTCTCTTCCTGCTAAAACACCTAATTCTCCTTCCACTGTTACGCCTTTCCCATGGGCGTAATCCACAATTTCTTTTGTTACCCTTATATTTTCCTCAAAAGGTAGATGGGAACCATCGATCATTACTGATGAAAATCCTAGGTCTACACATTTTTTTACTAGTTCTGGATCACTTCCATGATCTAAGTGTAATGCAATGGGAATGGAAGCTTCTTGAATTTGTGGCATACATACTTCTACTAATTTTTTAATACCTTCTACCTTTTCATCTATGGTTGCTTGTAAGAAATCTTTTCTCCCTGCCATAAATCCTGTGGAAAACTCAATCACTTGAAGAATGGCTGGAGCACGAAAAAGTTCATGAATTTCAATGGCGGCTTTAATTTGATTGGGTGTATGCACATTAAAAGCACCTACGGCAAATTGGTGCTTTAGAGCTGTATTTAAAATGGTTTTCATTGGTACTAATGTCATGATAATCCATCCTCCTTAATGATGCTTATATACTTCCTTTCCTCCAACCAGAGTATGATGTATATTAAAATCTTTGTCCATGATTACAATATCTGCATCTTTTCCTTTTTCAATGGTTCCTTTTCTTTCTTGTATTTCTAAAAGAGTAGCTGGATTTTTGGTAAAGAAATCAATGCATTTTTCTATGGGTTGACCCGTAAAAGCAACTACATTTTTGAGCCCCTCAATGGTCGTTAAGGTACTGCCTGCTCTGGAAGAACCGTCAGCCAATTGGGCATCTCCGTCTTTTACAATAATATCATTGACTCCTAACTTGTAATTTCCGTCTGGAAGCCCTGCTGCCATAATACTGTCTGTTACTGCTATTACTCGTTCTTTTCCTTTAGTCTTGATAATTAAACGTACAATTCCTGGATGAAGATGACGTCCATCGCAAATCATTTCACAATAAATATCACTTTCTAAAGCCGCTCCTATGATTCCTGGTCGATGTTGATGCAAAGGAATCATGGCATTAAAAAGATGAGTACTGCTTTTGGCTCCTGCTTGAATGGCTGACATAGCCCGATCATAATCCGCTCCAGTATGTCCTAAAGAAACCACTACGTTGTTCTTCTTCGCATACTCAATAAATGCAAGAGCCCCCTCTTGTTCAGGAGAAATTGTAATGAGACGAATGTGATTTCCAGAAGCTTCTTGGTATCGTTGAAACTGTTCAATGGAAGGAGGAACCAGCAATCGTTCTGGCATGGCTCCTTTATAAGCACTGCAAAGATAAGGGCCTTCCATATGGATTCCTAAAATTTCTGCTCCTGTATCATCGCTTTCTTTTACATTTTTAATGGTTTTCATACACCATATTAGTTTTTCTTCTGTATCCGTAAGTACTGTTGCTAGAAAACTTGTTGTTCCCTGACTGGCAAAAAACTGTGTTAGCTCTACTAAATCTTTTTCATCGGCATGATTAATATCAATACCCCCACCACCATGGGTATGAATATCAATGAGCCCTGGTATAACCATACGATTGGATGCATCTACTTCTATTGCATTTTCAATAACCAGGCTTTCAGCTAAAAAGTCTTGGATTCGACCATTTTCTATCAATACATTTATTTTTTCAAAATGACTTCCAACTAGTACCTTCCCATTTTTTATATAGAGCCTCATTTGTCTCCCTCTTTTCTTTCCACGCTGAAATTCACATCCCATTTAAGTAAAACAAATTTGTTGGTTTATAAAATAATGGCTTGGGACAGGTTTCTAGGTGCATCTAAATCCAATCCTTTTTTAACTGCTAAATGGTATCCTAAAAATTGTCCTACCAATCCTACTAAAGGAGCGTATCCAATATCTGTTAAGCCTTTCTTTAATTCTAAAACATAGTTGGATTCTTGTTTTACCTCTTCACTTAATATATCTCCGATGCATACTACTTTAGCACCCATACCTTTCATTTGTTTCATTAATTTTTCTTCGTAGGTATCTGTTTCAGAAGACATCAAGAATACAATCAATGTATTGCTATCAACAAGAGCCATAGGTCCATGACGATATTCTAAACTTTGGTACGCTTCTGAATTGGCAATAGCCATTTCTTTTATTTTATTCATACATTCATTGGCGATACCATAGAAAGCTCCTTGGCCTAAAGTGATAAATAAATTAAGATCTTTATTTTCTTCTACGATTTGTTTTGTTACTTGATCAAATAAGGGAAGAAACTCTTCAGAAATCTGTGGTAATTTTTTGATTTTTTCAATTTCTTCTTGTTGTTTTCCTATATATAAAGCCAAAAGCATATTCATATAAACCATACTTGTGAAAGATTTAGTCATTACTACACTTTTTTCTTTTGCATCAGGTGAAAGTACATAGTAATCATTGTATGTTTTACTGTTTTCATCACAAGTAACAGAAAGGGTTTTTACGTTAGGATATTCTCTTACTTTATGAATCGCCATTCTAACTTCCGATGTGTCACTTCTTCTTGTGATAGGAATGACTAATGTCTTTTTGTCTTGTAAGTAAGCATCGGGGTAAAAATATAATTCTGAACAGGGAACGGCTTGTACTGATATCTTGTTGTATTTTGAAAAAGCAAAAGCAGAAGTTTGAGCTAGATATAAAGAAGTTCCACAACCTGTAAAAATAACTTGATCGAAATCTGGATTCTCTTCAAAAACTCGATCAAAGGTAGCAAAAATCTCTCCCATTGTATTATTAATTCCTTGAAATGCCTTTCCTTGTTCATAAATTTCTTTATACGTAATAGCTCCTAATTTATTTTCCATCATTTATCCTCCTATAATCATAATCTCTTTGATATTATAAAATAAAACATTCTTTACTTATGGTGTTCCTATTTTACATGGATTGTCGTTCTATTAGGCATGTACTAAAACTTACATCGGATATCCTTTTTCCCTGTATTTTTTTATAAAGAAGTTCTATTGCTTTTTTACCAACTTCATGTCTTGGAATTTCTACCGTTGATAAAGTCGGTGTTGTAAAAGCAGAAATCGTGGAATTATCAAATCCGATAATAGCAATATCTTTGGGGATTTCTAATTTTAATTGTTTGGCTGCACTCATTGCAACAATGGCAAGACGATCTTCATGAGCAAAAACAGCATCAGGAGGCTCTTGCGACATAAAAGCTTTCGTACACTGTTCATGCACTTCTTCATAGTTTATACAATTTTTAATGATGTATTCAGATTGAAAAGGTAATTGATTTTTTATAAGAGTATCCTTATAACCTTTAAAACGCAAATCCTGCTCCCAACCTGAAGTGTTAGCATAATTTAATTCACTAATGAACAAAATCTTTTTGTATCCTTTGTCAATAAGGGCTTGAACTGCTTCCACTGCTCCTGTATAAAGATCAATATTAATCAAAGTAATCTCAGGATGCCTTTGCCTAAAAATCCGATTCCCAAAGAGAATCGTAGGTATTCCTGCTTTGGGAAAACGATAGATCAGTTCTTCTGACAAATGATTACTGCTAATAATCACTCCATCAAATTGTCTGCTAATCATTTGGGTAATATAGGTCTCTTCATTACGGGAATTACATAAAGAAATAAGATATCCTTTTTGGTATGCATAACTTTCCATTTCTCGTACAATCCGTCCAAAATGTTCATTTTCAATTTCATCAGCAATAAAAGCAATGTGATTGCTTTTTTTACTTTTTAAACTTTTGGCAATGGCATTGGGTTGATAATTTAATTCCTCAATGGCTTGCAATACGCGGGCCCTTTTCTCTTGATCTACATATCGATTGTTATTGACTACATAGGAAACAATGGTAGGCGATACTCCTGCTCGCTCTGCTACATCTTTCCTTGTTACCCGCCTATAGCCTTCTGATTCCATATCATCTCCCCTTTCTTTCATATACACTCGTGTGTATATATTCAATTTATCATTAGAAATCATAAAAGTCAATACTGATTTTATGATTTCTATCTTATAGAATTTTGGATTACGAAAGTTATTTTATCATGTAGATACTCTGACTGGCTCCAATACGGTCAGCTCCTGCTTCGATCATCTTGACAGCTGTTTCATAGTCTCGAATACCACCAGAAGCTTTTACTTGAGCTTTTTCACCTACGACCCTTTTCATCAGTAGAACATCTTCTCTCATAGCACCTCCTGTACTAAAACCCGTAGAAGTTTTTACAAAATCCGCTCCTGCAGAAAGAGCAATCCTACATGCCCTCTCTTTTTCTTCCTCTGTTAAAAGGCAAGTTTCAATGATTACTTTTACTTTTGCTCGATTTTTAGCCACATCCACCACTGCTTGGATATCTTTTTTTACTCTTTGGTTATCTCCATCCTTTAAAGCTCCGATATTGATTACCATATCAATCTCATCGGCTCCTTTTTCAATGGCCATTTTTGCTTCTGCTGCCTTTATTTCTGTAAAGGTGGCTCCTAAAGGAAAACCAACAACAACACATACTTTTACTTCACTATTTTTTAACTGTTCCTTTACAAGAGAAGTATAATATGAATTTACACATACGGATGCAAATCCATATTGTTTTGCCTCTGCACAAACTCGAATAATATCCTTTCTTTGAGCATCTGGCTTTAATAAAGTATGATCTATATATGATGCGATATTCATGTACACACCTCTTTTTCATATTATATACCTATGATTTAAGCGCTCTATATTCTTTTTCTCTTCTATCTGACTCATCTTGTCTTACTCGTATATTATTGATTATCTACAATAATTCGATTTTTACTTAACACTCTGTTTATTGCTTCTTTCCATCCCTGATATAATTGCCTACTTTTTTCTTCTTCCATACTGGGTATAAAAGTTTTTTCGACTGTCCATAAAGTCTCTAATTCCTTTGGATCTTTCCACATCTTTATAGCTAAACCAGCTAAATAAGCAACTCCTAAAGCTGTAATTTCAATATTATGAGGGCGAAGTACAGGAATATTCAAAAGATCACTCTGAAATTGCAGAAGAAATTGATTACGAGCTGCTCCTCCATCAACCCGTAATTCTCTACTTATAATTCCTGAATCTTTTTCCATGACTCCAATTACATCTTTGACTTGATAACCTATAGATTCTAAAGCCGCTCTTACAATATGGGCCTTTTTCGTATTTCGACTCATTCCTAAAATGCCTGCTCTTGCGTACATATCCCAATACGGGGTTCCTAGTCCTTGAAAAGCAGGTACCATATAGACTCCTCCATGATCTCGTACGGAAAGAGCTAATGCTTCTGTTTCTCCTGCCGTTTGAATAATCCCTAACTCATCCCGTAACCACTGAATCGTAGCTCCTGCCATAAAAATACTACCCTCTAAAGCATATACCACTTGGTCCTTCATCCCCCAAGCAATGGTTGTTAAAAGCCCATGCTTAGAATCTACCGCTTCTTGACCTGTATTCATAAGGAGAAAGCATCCTGTTCCATAAGTGTTTTTTATCATTCCCTTTTCAAAGCATAACTGCCCAAATAAAGCGGCCTGTTGATCTCCCGCAATTCCTGCAATAAGAATTTCTGAACCTAAGTACTCCTTTTTAACTTTTCCATAGGGATAACTACTAGGATAAGCTTTAGGAAGCATGGACTTTGGAATGTGAAAAAGTTCTAATAATTCCTCATCCCATTCTAAAGTATGGATATTAAATAACAAAGTACGGCTAGCATTGGTATAATCTGTAGCATGTACCTCTCCCCCTGTTAATTTCCAAATAAGCCAGGTATCTACCGTACCAAAAAGCAAATCTCCCTTTTCTGCACTTTCCCTTGCTCCTTCTACATGATCCAAAATCCATTGGATTTTGGTAGCTGAAAAGTAAGCGTCTATGACAAGTCCTGTTTTCTGTCGTATCATCTTTTCATACCCTTGTTCTTTATATCTTTGGCATTGATCAGAAGTCCGTCGACATTGCCATACAATACCATTATAAATCGGTATACCTGTATGCTTATTCCAAATGATGGTAGTTTCTCTTTGATTGGTAATACCTAATCCTTTAATGCTAGATGGTAAAATCCCCATATCTTTTATTAGCTTTTGTGCCACATGCAGCTGACTATTCCAAATATCTAAGGGATTGTGTTCCACCCAGCCTTCTCTAGGACAAATTTGTGGATATTCTTCTTGAGTAACTCCACATACTTCCCCTTTCTCATTGACTAGCAAAGCCCTAGAGCTTGTGGTACCTTGGTCCAGTGCAATGATATATTCCAAAATGAATCCCCCTTTTTTATAATGTATCAGATTCTTCTCATCCCGTTTTAAAGTTTTCCTAAGGCTACCTTTTTGACTGCTGCTGCCACCTTTTCTGCTACATCTTCCGCAAATACTTTCGGTAAAATGTTTTCTTCGTGCAGATCCTCTTTTGAAATCATATCCGCAATGGCTACTGCTGCGGCTAACTTCATTTCTTCTGTAATTTCTTTGGCTCTTGCCTCCAAGGCTCCTTTAAAAATACCCGGAAAAACAAGAACATTATTGACTTGGTTGGGAAAATCAGATCGTCCTGTTCCTACAATACGAGCTCCTGCTGTTTTTGCCACATGAGGCATGATTTCTGGTACAGGATTAGCCATGGCAAAAACAATAGCATCCGTATTCATGCTGCCAATCATTTCCTTGGTTACAATATTAGGGGCTGAAACGCCAATAAAAACATCGGCTCCTTTTAGTGCTTCCTCTAAGGATCCTTCATTTTCGATTGGGTTGATCTGGGTAGCGATTTCTTTTTGTGCCCAGTTGGCCCAAGGAGCTGTTGGGTAAAGAATGCCTTGTTTATCACAAAGGCAAAGATTTTTAAATCCGGCCTGTAATAATAATTTGGTAATGGCAATCCCCGCTGAACCAGCTCCGTTAATAACTACTTTTATGTTCTTTTTGTCCTTTTTGGTGATACGAAGGCTATTAATGAGTCCGGCTAAAACAACAATAGCGGTACCATGTTGATCATCATGAAAAACAGGAATATCTAATTCTTTTTTGAGCCGTTCTTCAATCTCAAAGCAACGGGGTGCGGAAATGTCCTCTAAATTAATTCCTCCAAAAGTAGGAGCCATATATTTAACAGTTTTAATAATTTCCTCTGTATCTTTTGTATCTAAGCAAATAGGAATGGCATTCACGCCTCCAAATTCTTTAAAAAGGACAGCCTTACCCTCCATTACAGGCATAGCTGCTTCTGGCCCAATATCGCCTAACCCCAAGACAGCAGTTCCATCTGAAATAACAGCTACTGTATTCCCTTTCATGGTATATTCATAAACGTTCTCTTTATCCTCAGCAATTTTTTTACAAGGTTCTGCCACTCCAGGTGTATACGCAATTGACAAATCCTCTTTGCTTCGAATTTTAGACTTGGAATTAACCTCCAATTTTCCCTTCCATTTTCGATGGGCTTGAAGGGCTTGTTCTTCTATCCCCATATTCATTCTCCTCCCTTACTGTCTTTGCTTTTGCTTATTCAAATGGAAATACGTACTGACTAAGTCCTAACTTATCTCGCAATTCAATCATCTGCTTTTGCAATACTCCATTCACTGGAACCCCTTTATCCTTTCTTTCCAGCCAAGCTAGGTATTCTTTTTCTCCTGCTGTATAAATATGCTCTTGTCCTTTTGCTTTTTTAGAAGCCCTAAGTTCTCTACAAATTTCTCCTGCTGTTTTCTTGAAATTTTCCACTTCTGTAAAAGCAGAAATATCAATGGCGATAAAAAAATGCCCTAAACCATATGGTTTTTTGTTTCCTTCTGTATCAAAGCCACTCAAAGCTTTTAAAAAAGCTCCTCCTTGTAAAGCGGCAGATAATATTTCTACCACCGTTGCATATCCATATCCTTTATACCCTCCATTTTCTTCTCCTAAGCCTCCTAAAGGTGCTAGAGCTGCTTTTCCTTTTGTTAAGTCAATCAAAATTTGTTGGGTATCTGTTCTTCCTTTCCCATCTTCTCCTATTACCCATCCTTCTGGAATTTCTTGTTCTGCCCTTCCATAAACTTCAATTTTTCCTCGTTGGGACACAGAAGTGGCACAATCAAGAATAAAGGGAAATTCTTCATCTGTGGGCATCCCAAAAGTCAGAGGATTGGTTCCTAGCATAGGTTCTACTCCAAAAGTAGGAGCAATACTGGGTCTCGCATTGGTCCCTGTAATCCCGATCATACCTTCTTCAGCAGCCATCATTGTATAATATCCAGCAATCCCATAGTGAGTAGAATTTCGAACGGCTACCATTCCCATCCCATATTGTTTAGCTTTATCAATGGCCATTTGCATTGCTTTGTATCCGATGACATGCCCCATACCATGATTTCCATCAAGAACAGCTGTCGTTGGCCCTTCCTTAATAACATCAATCTTAGTAACGGGCTTTTGTATGCCTTCCCAAATTCGATCAATGTAGATGGGTTTTAACCGCCCTACTCCATGAGAATCAATGCCTCGCTTATCGGAGGTTATAAGAACTTCCGCACAAATCTTAGCATCTTCTTCCGGAACTCCTACTCCCATAAATACATCCACCATAAACTGTTCCATAGTATCGAAATCAATCCATACTGCATCTTCATATAGCATCTTGATCTCCTCCTCTTTTTAAGTGAATCAATATATTCTGATTATACCATTTATTGTATCTATTTTCATTCTATTTTCATTCTATTTTCATTCTATTTTCATTCTATTTCCATCCTAAAATAAACTTACAATATCATCTTTCTTACTTATAGTCATATAAAAAGAGAGAAATTACATAAGTAATTTCTCTCTTTTTATATGACTATCCCTTATAACGACTCTTGTTTTTATTGTTCTGTCATTTGATTTAACCTTGCTGCTTGATCTGTTGTAATCAAATGATCAATTAATTCATCTAAATCCCCATCTAAAATGGCTTCTAAGCGATGAAGAGTCAGACCAATCCGATGATCTGTTACCCGACCTTGGGGAAAATTATAGGTTCGTATTCGTTCACTTCGATCTCCCGTTCCTACTTGACTTTTTCTTTCTTCTGCTACTTCTTCTGCCTTTTTTCTTTGCTCTTCTTCATACAAACGTGCTCGTAAAATTTTCATGGCTTTTTCTCTGTTTTTAAGCTGAGACTTTTCATCTTGACAACTGACAATAAGCCCTGTAGGTAGATACGTAATTCGAACAGCCGAGTCTGTTGTATTTACACTTTGTCCTCCATTTCCTGAAGAACGAAAAACATCAACTCGAATATCATTAGGATTAATTTCTAGATCCACTTCTTCAGCTTCTGGTAAAACAGCTACTGTAACAGTAGAAGTATGAATACGTCCACCTGATTCTGTAACAGGAATCCGCTGTACACGATGAACACCACTTTCATATTTCAAGCGGGAATAAGCTCCCTTTCCTTGGATCATAAAAATGGCTTCTTTAAATCCTCCTACACCACTTTCATGAATATTCATTATCTCTATTTTCCAGCGTTGTCGTTCTGCATATCGAGCATACATTCGAAAAAGATCACTGGCAAATAAAGCGGCTTCATCACCTCCAGCACCCCCTCGAATTTCTACAAAAACGTTCTTTTCATCATTGGGGTCTTTTGGAAGAAGCAATATTTTTAGCTCTTCTTCTAAAACTTCTATGGTTTCTTTACATTCATTCCATTCTTCTTTTGCCATTTGTCGAAGTTCTTCTTCTTGTTCCTCTTCCATCAGTAAACGAGCATCCTCTAAATTTTGTTGAACACCCATATACTCTTTGTATTTTTCCACAATAGGAGATAAATCACTGTGTTCTTTCATTAGTTTCGTCCAACGTTCTTGATCCTGAATCACTTCCGGGTCACTAATTTGTTGGCCAATTTCTTCATAATTTTTAACAAGATCGTCTAATTTACTAAACATAGTACCATACACCTCTTTTCATCAAACTTACTGTTTTTAATATTTACGTCCAATTACCACTCGTTCAATTCCACTTAAATCCTTTCGAATTTCCACCCTATCGCAGCCTTGTTTTTCAAGAAGTTCACTTACTGGAAAGGCCTGATCTTTCCCTACTTCAAAGAAAAAATATCCGTTGGGCATTAAAAATTTATGTCCTTCTTGAATAATACGTTGGTAGAAATCCAATCCATCTTGCCCACCGTTTAAAGCTTGATAGGGTTCGTGATCTTTTACCTCTCGCATTAAAGTAGAAATATCTTTCGTAGGAATATAAGGAGGATTGGACACAATCGCATCAAATTTTCCTATCATGGAATCAGGAAACCCTTGGAATACATCGGATCGAATCCATTCGATTTGATTTTGTACATGATGCCGGATCCCATTTTGTTCTGCCACTCGCAGAGCATCGGGTGAAATATCTCCAGCCATGATATAAATCCAAGGTTGATAATAACAAAGACTAATGGAAATACAACCAGATCCCGTACCGATTTCTGCTAAATATTGAAAGTTTTCTTTTCTTGTATATTCTTGTACGCTTTCGACTAAAACTTCTGTATCTGGTCTTGGGATTAGAACGTCAGGTGTAACAGAAAAGGAAAGCCCCATAAACTCTTGATTCCCTTTTAAGTATTGTAGAGGGATACCTTGTGCCCTCTTCCTCAATAATTCTTGATATTCTATTTGTCTTTCATAAGAAATACTTTCTTTTGATTTTGTATATATTTCTACTCTTGTTATATCCAATACTTGCATTAATAATAACTCGGCATCCAAAGGACTTTGAGGTACATCATATTTTCTTAAATACCTTTTGCCTTCTTTTAATAATGCTTCAAGGGTTATTTCCCTCATCTTGGTAATCTCCTTCTTCTTCTAAAACTCCCTTCATGGCACAAATAGCCACTGCTAACTGTTCTTCATCTGGTTCTGCTGTCGTTAATCGTTGAAGCCCCATACCAGGATAGCTTATAAATCGAACTAAAAATGAATCAGATCGACCTGCAAAACGAATTATTTCATAAGAAAGACCTGCAATCAAAGGAACAAATGCAATTCGACTCAAGAATCGCAACCACATATTATCAATATCAATTAACATAAAAACAAAAATACTCACTAACATAACAATTAGCAAAAAACTTGTTCCGCATCGTTTGTGTAAACGTGTTTGCTTCTTTGCATTTTCCACTGTTAATGGTAAACCTTTTTCATAGCAATTAATGGTTTTATGCTCTGCCCCATGGTATTGAAAAACCCTTTGAATATCTTTCATTCGAGAAATTAATAGGATATACGATAAAAAAAGCAAGATTCGAATAATCCCCTCAACGGCACTACGCAACCTTCCTGTAGGAATCCAATTGTGTATTAAACGAGTAATTAACAGTGGAGCAACCATAAATAATCCAATAGAAAGTAAGATAGCTACCACAACGGTAAAACCAATTAAAAAATCATTTAGTTTATCACCTAATTTTTTTTCTAGCCAAGTATCTACTTTAGAAGGTTTCACTTCTTCTTCTGTTTCAAAAAATTCTGCCGAATAGGTGAGGGTTTTTACTCCAATGATCATGGATTCAATAAAAGCCAACACTCCTCGTAAAATGGGCCATCTTAAAATTGGATAACGATCAGCAAGAGTATGAACAGGTTGTTTGTCAATAACAATTTCGCCATCTGGCTTTCGAACAGCAACAGTATACACTTTTTTACCTCGCATCATAACGCCTTCCATTACCGCTTGCCCGCCAATATACGTTTGTTTCATGCCAACACCTCCCTTAAAGTACTCAAAAAATTGTAAAAAAAAGGCTGAGTATATTCCACCTCAACCTGTTATTCTTGCTCCTTAATTCCATATCTACGGTTAAATCGATCAATACGTCCTCTTGCTGCAACTGCTTTTTGTCTTCCTGTATAAAAGGGATGACATTTGGAACATACTTCCACACGAATGTTTTCTTTTGTAGATCCTGTTTCAAACTCATTCCCGCAGTTACAAGTCACCTTAGCTTGAAAATATTCAGGATGGATATCTTTTTTCATGACCTTCACCTCTTTCATGTTCTTCAAAAGTTTATCTTATCACGTATCTATGAGAAGATACATGAAAGGATATAATCTCTTCTCAATACAACAGTCGTATTATATCACACTTGCCTCATTGTTGCAAGAACCATTTTTCCTTTGTTTTAAGGTTTTTTCAATCTCTTGTGTGAATTCCATATTATTTTTTGTTCGTCTCATGGTATCAATGATCTGTTCCGTAACATCTGCAGTATTATAAGGGCTTAATACTTTGCGAACAGTATAAACAGCTTCTAATTCTTCTGGAGTAAGAAGCAAATCTTCTCTTCTTGTACCTGATTTATGAATATCAATAGCAGGAAAAATCCTTCTTTCGGACAATTTTCGATCCAATACTAATTCCATATTTCCTGTTCCTTTAAATTCTTCAAAAATAACGTCATCCATTTTACTACCTGTATCAACCAAGGCTGTTGCTAATATGGTTAAACTTCCACCTTCTTCGATGTTTCTGGCTGCACCAAAAAATTTTTTTGGCATGTACAAAGCAGCAGGATCAAGACCTCCCGATAACGTTCTTCCACTAGGTGGAATCGTCAGATTATAAGCTCGTGCCAATCGAGTAATACTATCTAATAAAATCACTAAGTCCTTTTTATGTTCTACCAATCTCTTGGCCCTTTCTAAAACCATTTCTGCTACTCTTTTATGATGATCCGGTTGTTCATCAAAAGTAGAATAAATGACCTCTACATTTTTTCCTTTAATGGAACGCTCAATGTCAGTAACTTCTTCTGGCCGTTCATCAATCAATAACACAATCAAATGAGCCTCTGGATGATTTTGTGTAATCGCATTGGCAATCTGTTTTATCAATGTAGTTTTTCCTGCCTTAGGCGGAGATACGATCATTCCTCGCTGTCCTTTTCCAATGGGTGCCATTAAATCAATGAGGCGAGTAGACAACTCCATGGATTCTCCTTCTAAATGAAGTTTTTCTCGAGGATAAATGGGAGTTAAGTCTTCAAAATTAGGTCTTCTAGCAGCAATTCCAGGCGCATCTCCATTTACACTCTGTACGTACAATAAAGCACTAAACTTCTCCCCTTCTTTTGGTATTCGAATATTCCCTTTAATCAAATCTCCTGTTTTAAGGTTAAATCTTCGTATTTGAGAAGGAGATACATAAATATCTTTCGTGCCGGGTAAATAATTCTCAGAACGTAAAAACCCATACCCATCTCCTAATACTTCTAACACTCCGCCTTCAATAATACCACTATCTAGTTGTTCCATTCCTACTGGTACTCGATCCTCTTCTATTTCTTCTTTTTTTACATTGGAATGATCTGCCATCATTGCTTCAATTTCATTGATCAGATCCTGCTTCCTAAATTTTGTAATGTTCTTAATCTTTAATTCCTTTGCCATATTTCTTAACTCCATTAATGTCTTCTTCTGCAAATCTGTGCTCATATATGTAACCACCCTTATTGTTTTTTTATCCAATGTAGCTTATTTAAACTCTGCTTTTTTATAGAGAAGGAATCGTCAATTTCATTCCTTCATAAATTGAATTTTCACCTTCTAATCCATTAGATTCTATTATTTTAGTATAATATTCTCCTTTTCCGTACATTTTTTCACTAATTTTCCATAGAGTATCGCCTTTTTTTACAATATATGTACTTTCTTTATTGGATTGATTGTCTGATTGACTTTTTGAAGATTGATTTGGATTGATGGAGGAATCCATTGACGATGATTGGGAGATTGGAGATAAATTAGAAAAGGCATTTTGAAGCTCTTCTACTTGTTCTCTCAGCTGTATATTTTCTTGGCGTAACTGTTCTATTTCTTTTTCAAGATCATAAAATTGTTTTTCTATCTGTTCTATATCTGTTTGAATCGTTTCTAGTAATGGTTGTAGTTGAGTTTCATTGGTTTGAAGAGAAAAGTCAGTAGAAGAAATATTCCTGCTTTTAGAAGCTTTTATTAATAAAAAAAATAATGTAATTATAATAAAAATAACAGAAAAACTAATGATATGCAACAAATACTTTTTGAAAAATGTATTTCTTTTCTTTTTGCTTCGACGTTGGGAAGTGGTATAAAAATACTCTAACTCCTCTTTTGATACTGTTGTTTGGTCTTCTTGTAATTTCTCTTGTTCTAATGGTTGTTCTACGTCTATACTTTGTTCTTGTTGTTCTTCGTGTTCTTGATCCTTTAAGTCCTGCTCCTGTAAGATGGGATCCATGGTACAATCCTCCCTTTTTTAGCTAAAAACCCTCATCCTAAAATGAGGGTTTCTATGATCTGATCATTTGATTCTCTTATGCTCTACCGCTACTTCCAAAGGTTCTCATTTTACCTTTTACAACCTGTTTCATCGCTTCTGTAGTAGGTGCCAACATTTTTCTAGGATCATATAAATCTGGAGTTTCTTTTACTACTTTATGAATAGCTTGTTGAAAAGCTTGTCGTAACTCTGTATCAATATTAATTTTATTAACTCCTAATGAAACTGCTTTTTGAATATCTTCAACAGGTACCCCTGAAGCCCCATGTAATACAACAGGGATTTGAATTCGATTTTTAATGGTTTGAATTCGATCAAAATCCAATTCAGGTGTTCCTTTATAAACACCATGAGCAGTACCTACAGCAATAGCTAAATAATCTACCCCTGTCTTTTCTACAAATTCAACTGCTTCATCCGGATCTGTCATGGTAGCATCTTTTTCATCTACAACAACGTGATCTTCCACTCCACCAATTTTTCCTAATTCAGCTTCTACTGAAACACCCATAGGATGAGCCATATCTACAATTTGTTTTGTAATAGCAATATTTTCTTCAAACGCATATTTAGAACCATCAAACATAACAGAAGTCCAACCATAACGTAAACATTGCATCACAACGTCCCAATCTGTTCCATGATCTAAATGCAAAGCTACAGGCACAGATGCTTTTTCTGCTAACATTCGAACAATCATAGCAATTTCTTCTAATCCTGCATAGCTAATAGCACTTTGGCTCGTTTGAATAATAATAGGAGAGCGTTCTTCCTCTGCTGCTTGGATCATGGCTTTGGTACTTTCTAAATTGTTGGTGTTAAAAGCTCCTACTGCATAACCTTCTTTATGAGCCTTTTGCAAAATTTCTTTTCCAGATACTAACATAAAGTTTCCTCCTCTGATTCTTAAAACTCATCCTCTTATCTATATGAGTTTAAAAATTAGCTTGTAAAATATTGTCAGTAAAAAAGTATTACTGTTTTACTACATTTTAACATACTTTAATCCTTAGATGCAATGCTAAAATCAAAATTACTTTATTCTATGGGATTTACATGAACCATACAATGTTTTACCTTCATGTCACTTTGTTCAATATGATCATGAACCTTTTGTGCAATGGCATGCCCTTGCCTAACTGATAAACTCCCACTTACTTGAATATCTACATCTACATATAACTTACTTGCATGAACCCTTGTCTTTAAGGTATCGATCCCCTTAACTCCATCAATACTTGAAATTTCTTGATGTAATTTTTCTACAATATGAGGTTCTGCTGCATGATCAATCAACTCATGGATTGATTGTAAATAAATATCAAAGGCAACTTTCCCAATCAAAACACAAATGACTAAGGCGGCAATTGGATCTAAAACAAGTATCCCCATTCTTGCTCCTAATACCCCGATCAAAGTGCCGATGGAAGAAAATGCATCTGAACGATGATGCCATGCATCTGCTAATAAGGCAGAACTTTCTATTTTTTTGGCTCCCTTTTTTGTATATTGATACATCCATTCCTTGACTAGAATTGATAATAAAGCGGCACCAATGGCTGCTCTTCCTGGTACAGTAAATTCCCCTTTCATAATAGTACGAATTCCTGAATACCCTATCCCTATGGCTGTAACAAATAAAATAACGGCAAGTAATTTTGCTACAATCGGTTCAATTTTTTCATGTCCATAAGGATGGTCTGTATCTTCAGGCACATCTGAAAATCGCAGTCCTAACATAACCACAATGGTGCTAATAACGTCTGATAAAGAATGAATACCATCTGCAATCATTCCTTGGCTTTTCGCTACAATTCCAATAATTACTTTTACAACAGTTAAAATTACATTTACAATCAATGTGTTTCTTCCTATGCTGTGTCCTATTTCTGATCTTGTCATTTCTTTTTTCACACAAACCCCTCCAGTTTCAATTGATAAAACATGTTTGCTATATTATATGCTACTAACAGGATTTTGTAAACATATTTTTATGATTTCATTTCTCAATTGATAACTAATTCCCAAATAAAAAAGTCCCTTTTTAAAAAGGACTTTTTATTAAATGGATTCTTCTGTCAA
This sequence comes from Candidatus Epulonipiscium sp., assembly GCA_012520595.1. Classification (GTDB taxonomy): domain Bacteria; phylum Bacillota; class Clostridia; order Lachnospirales; family JAAYNZ01; genus JAAYNZ01. The sequence continues at coordinate 16,427 of JAAYNZ010000127.1, forward strand.
AGAAGGTTCTTCTTTTATATCTTTTATCTGATCATTTTTCGTTGACTCTATAAATCTTTCTCGATCTTCCCAAGACGAAAAATAATAGGTTTTCTCCTCTCGAACCAATTGATATGCTTGTAATTTTGGGATGGATTCACCCGTCATATGATCTTGAACAACTTCTATATCAACAGGTCTATATACCATCGTCTCTTTGGATGGCTCTATTTCATTTTCCATATTCGTAGATGACATCTGATGTTTTTGTGCCTTTTGGTATTGTTTCATCATTTGAATCGTAATTACAATTCGGGTAAGAACGATTCCTGTAATAAATACGCCTAAAAAATTCATAAGTGTTTCCATTTCTTTTCCTCCTTTACCCTATTGTAGTATTTTTATTATAACAGAAGAATATGAAGAAAGTATGAACAAAATATTTTATTTCATATATTTGTCTAAAATCATTATAATTTCTTCTATTTTTTCTTCTTCAGAATCTTCTAAAAAAGCCTGCTTTACACAATGTTGAATGTGTTGCCTTAAAACAAGAAGATTGCTTTTTTTTAGAAGAGCCTGCACTGCTAAAATTTGTTTTGAAATATCAATACAATACCGATCTTCTTCGGTCATGCGTATGATCCCTTCTACTTGCCCCTTGGCTGTTTTTAATAAATTTAATACTTCTTTTTTCTCTTTATTTTGCATAAAATTCTCCCCTTATATTTCTACTCAATCTTTAGTAACTGATAGCCTGCTTCCTCTTCCACTGCATGATATAATAATGTTTCATCTACCTCTTTTGTCCCTTCAATGATGGCATATTTCTGTTCTAAATTAATCGATAGTACCTGAACTCCTTCTATTTCCTCTAATGCTTGTTGAACATGTTTTACACAATGTTGGCAACTCATACCTTCAATCCATAGTTTCTTTTTCATTCTTTTTTCCTCCTTATGTTTTGGTTTAAATGTTTTTAAACGTAATGCGTTTAATAATACAGAAATAGAACTAAAACTCATAGCAGCTGCTGCAATCATAGGATTTAGTCGTGGTCCCCCCAAAGCATATAAAACACCGGCTGCAATAGGAATACCTACTGCATTATAGAAAAAAGCCCAGAATAAATTTTGTTTAATATTACGAATGGTACTCTGACTTAATTCTAAAGCGGTAACTACATCAAATAAATCACTTTTCATTAAAACGATATCTGCTGATTCCATAGCTACATCCGTTCCTGTTCCAATAGCAATACCTACATCCGCTTGGGCTAAGGCTGGAGCATCATTAATCCCATCACCCACCATGGCTACAATTTTTTGTTCTTGTTGTAGTTTTTTAATTTCAGATGCCTTATCTTCTGGTAATACTTCAGCAAGGACTCGATGAATTCCCACGTTTTTTGCAATAGCTTCTGCTGTTTTTTGATTGTCTCCCGTCATCATAACTACTTCAATTTTCATTGCTTCTAATTTTTCAATCACTTGAATGCTATTTTCTTTTAGAACATCGGCTACTGCAATGATTCCCAATACTTTTTCTCCATCTGTTATATACATCGGTGTTTTTCCCTGAGTGGCCAATTGCTCCGCCTTTTCTGTTACTTTCTGAATCCCTAACCCTTGATTAAGCATTAACTTTTTATTTCCAATCCACAATCGTTTTCCTTCCATTACCACTTCAATTCCATATCCAGGAATAGCTTTAAAAAATTCTAAGGGTATAAATAAAATTTCTTTTTCTTCTCCACATTTTACAATGGCTTGTCCTAGGGGGTGCTCGGATCCTTTTTCAGCTGAAGCCGCTAAACGTAATAATTCAGGCTCTGAGAATTCACTGGTAGAAATAATATCTGTTACCTCTGGAACTCCTTTTGTTAATGTTCCTGTCTTATCAAAAACAATGGTCTGGACTTTATGAGAAGTTTCCAAAGCTGTTCCACTTTTTATTAATACCCCATGTTCTGCTCCTTTTCCTGTTCCTACCATAATAGCAGTAGGTGTAGCCAATCCCAAAGCACAAGGACAAGCAATAACTAAAACAGAAATACTCATCGTTAATGCAATAATAATAGAGTGACTAAAGAAAAACCATAATCCTCCTGATAGGATGGCAATTCCAAGAACAATGGGAACAAAATAACCACTAATTACATCTGCCATTTTAGCAATGGGTGCTTTAGAACCTTGGGCTTCCTCTACAAGTCGAATAATTTGAGCAAGAGCCGTATCTTTTCCTACTTTTTTTGCTTCTAGATAAATGGCTCCTGTTTTATTCATACTAGCACCTGTTACAAAATCCCCTTCTTCTTTATCTACTGGAATACTTTCCCCTGTTAACATGGATTCATCCACGGTTGTATGTCCCCTTACAATCACTCCATCCACTGGAATTTTTTGTCCTGGTCTTACAAGAAGAACATCTCCTACCTTAACTTCATGAATGGGAATTTCTACTTCCTGATCTTGTCGAATTACAATAGCTGTTTTGGGAGCTAATCCTATAAGTTTCTTTATGGCTTCTGATGTTTTACCCTTGGCTATAGTTTCTAAATACTTACCTAGTAAAATAAGAGTAATAATTACAGCAGCCGATTCAAAGTATAAATCATGAGCATACATTTTTACTACTTCTAAATTTCCTGTTTGTAATCCTGTGTTAATTTGATAAATGGCAAATAATCCATATAAAAGAGCTGCACTGGTTCCTAATGCAATCAGTGAATCCATATTGGGTGATCCATGGAATAAAGTTTTGTATCCTACTTTATAAAAACGGTGTCCTGCTATTATTACAGGCAAAGTCAGTAAAAGCTGAGTAATAGCCATATTCATTGCATTATCAACACCTACTAAAAAACCTGGAAGCGGTAAACCAATCATAGGTCCCATCGATATATAAAGTAAAGGAACTGTAAAAATTGCTGAAATAATAAATTGGAGCCATAACCTTTTTCTTTCTTCCTCTTTTTTATATTCCTTCGTATCTATCGGCCTTTGTTTTTCCTCTAAAGAATCATAAGATACTACCTTTTCTCCTTGATATCCAGCTTTTTCAATAGCTTGTATAATTTCCGCTTCACTTAGTTGGTTTGCTTCGTACTCAACCTGTAGTTTTTCTGTCATGAGATTAACGTTGGCTTTTGATACTCCTCCTAATTTACTTACGCTTTTCTCAACAGCTCTCGAGCAAGCAGCACAAGTCATACCTGAAATTTTAAATTCTTGATTTTTCATTTCTTCACCTCCGTAACCCCACCTCATGGGGGGTGTGTATAGATTATATTCTTTTTTTTATTCTTTGTCAATATTCTCTCGTTTATTTAAGAAAATCAATTTTAACCATCTTTTCTTTCTTTAAAAAGGAAAAAATGAAGAGAGCGATCATATCAATCAGCTCTCTTCATCCTTCACTGCAATAAATGAAATTATAAGCTCTTTTTATAAACCTAAAATCCATGAAGCAACTCCAAAATAAATCATAAGAGCAAAGGTATCTACAATAGTAGTAATTAAAGGACTAGCCATAATGGCTGGATCTAGCTTTAATTTTTTAGCAACAATAGGCAATATTCCTCCTGATATTTTTGCTAACATCACCGTACAAAACAAAGTAATGGTTACAGTCAATGCAATCCCTAAAGAATAACCTTGTAAAAAATAGATTCGAATAAAATTTAAAACCGATAGGGTAAATCCTACTAAAATACTGACACCTACTTCTTTACAAATTACTTTCCATAAGTCTTTAAACTCAATTTCTCCTAATGTAAGACTACGAATCACCAAGGTAGAGGCTTGTGAACCTGCATTTCCTCCTGTATCCATTAACATAGGAATAAAAAATGTTAATGCAACAACAGACTGAAGAGCATCTTCATATTTACTTAAAATAAGTCCTGTAAAGGTAGCTGAAATCATCAAAACTAATAACCAAACAATTCTTTTTCGAGCTAATGTAAAAATATTGGCACTTAAATACGCCTCGTCAGAAGGTTCAAGAGCTGCCATACGATGAAAGTCTTCTGTATTTTCTTGTTCAATAACATCCACAATGTCATCAATGGTAATGATGCCAACCAGTCTCTTTTCTTGGTCTACAACAGGAACGGACAATAAGTCATACTTTTTAAATAAATCGGCTACTTCTTCCTGATCATCGTTAGTACCTACAAAAATAATATCCCTTTGCATTAAATTTTCAATTTTTTCATCTTTTGGTGACAATACTAAATCTTTTAATTCTACAATTCCTTCTAAAATTCTTTTTCCGTTGATGGCATAACAAGTATAAATAGTTTCTTTATTAAAACCTAGATTTCGAATTCGATCTAAGGCCTCTTGTACTGTCATTTCTTTTTTTAAATCTACAAATTCAATGGTCATTAAACTTCCTGCAGAACGTTCTGGATAGTTTAAAAATTGATTAATTAATTTTCTTTCTGTTTCTGTAGCATTTTTTAATATCTTTTTTACTACATTAGCAGGCATTTCTTCTAACAAGTCAATCTTGTCATCAAAATCCAATTCATCCACAAGTTGAGACAATTCCTGATCATTAACCAATACACAAATTTGTTGCTGTTGATCACTGGAAAGGTAGGAAAACACATCAGCTGCCTTTTCCTTTGGTAATAAACGAAAAATCAACAACGTCATCTTACTTTCTAACTCATCTAAAAATTCTGCTATATCTGCTACTTGCATACTACTTAATTCTTTTTTAAGTTGAAAAAAATCTCTATTTTCTAATAGTTCTTCCAATAATTCGAAGTCCATGGTGAATGCCTCCTTTTCTAGGGTCATAATAAAATGTCATTAAAATACTTTCATTCCCGTTTTTCTACTCTCTGCTTATGACCTTTATCTATGTACCTAGAAAAGGTAATTCTTATTTTATAAAAGTCATAAGGATCAAGAGAGAAAGATTCACTATCACTCCTTGTCTGTATATTTTGCTACTACTGGGATAGTTATTCTCAGGACCAGCGTCCATTCTCTCATCTCCTTTTATTTCAAACTAA
>JAAYNZ010000128.1 GCA_012520595.1 Candidatus Epulonipiscium sp.
GAGGGTCGCGGGTTCGAATCCCGTCTCGCGCTTTTATAATGGGTAGTCGCCAAGCGGTAAGGCACAGGACTTTGACTCCTGCATGCGAAGGTTCGAATCCTTCCTACCCAGTTAAAAACACCTTATAGAAATAATCTTTCTATAAGGTGTTTTTTTATAGAAAGATAAGACGATGATGTCAAGTTTGAGTATGTGTTCTACTTTTAAAGATTAGGTCATAGATTATTACAAAAGTATGTCTAAAGTGAAGGTGAAATTATGATTTTCACAGTACATATTAAAAAATATATTGGCATCATTGTTTCATTTATTATTTTTCTATGTCTAATTCTATTTTTACAACACTATCATCAATACACCATTGAAATTAATGAAAGTCATGCAACTATTTCCATTCATTTTTTTCTTCCAATGAAACAGGAAAGAATAAACACTTACTTTAAAATTTATCCCCAAATCCCTAAAACAAAATATTCTTGTGACTATGAGTGGAAGAGCAATCGTCATATGGTAATAAATATCAAAGAGCTACAATATCCAAAAGGGCAAAATGTTGTATTTAAGATTGAGGGAGCTCCTTCGTATATCCCTTTTTTGAAAAAATATTTTTCGATTTCCATTCCTTTTCAGATGGATCCTAAGGTTAAATACATTTCTCCAGAAGAACAAATTTCTACAGAAGGACCTATAAAAATAGCTTTTAATACTTTTATCAACCCTAAGAACATTGAACAATACATTCAATCAGATATGAATCTTATCTTAGAACCTATAAAAATAGTGGTAGAAAATCAAAAATATACGGACTATAGTCAATGGTTGTGTTACCCCAATCAAAAGTTAGAAAATAATAAGAGTTACAGCTTGATTCTAAAAGAAGGATTAGAAGCCCAAAATGGATGTACGATGAAGAAAACAGTACAAAAAACATTTCATACGGTTTCTAAACCAACCATCATAAAAACATTTCCGAAGGATGATGAAAGTTGGATTTCTTTCTATCCTAAGATTATGATTGAAGCAACAGAACCCATTAAAAAAGCACAAATTCATATGGAAGGAGTTAAAGGAGAAACAAAAGTAGAAGGAAATATCATTGAATTTTTACCCGATAATTTGTTAAAACCAGACGCTACCTATCAAGTAAAAGTACAAATGACATCCTTTTATGGTGAGAAAAGTGATCCCTATTTTTTAAATTTTACAACCATGCCTCTTAAAGAGGATCTACTATGGGTAGAAGTTTCTCTCAAAGAATACCATGAGGTAATTATCTATGAAGGAAAAAAAGAAGTACGTAGAATGAAAGCTTCTGGAGGAACAAAAGAAGAACCCACAGTACTTGGAACTTTTTATCTTCAAGATCGAGGACCCTATTTTTTTTCTGAACGTTTTGGAGAAGGAGCTACTTTTTGGGTGCGGATTGTTGACCAGTATTTATTTCATGGGATTCCCAGGAATCAGGATTGGAATATTATTGAGAGAGAAAGGAAGAAGTTAGGAGGGCCTGCTAGCCATGGATGTATTCGGTTATCAGAAGAAGATGCCTTGTGGTTTTATGAAAATATTCCTCAAGGAACTATGGTGATTATTCATCAGTAAATTTAAGAGGGATAAGTTTTATTATGATGAATTTTGTACTATAATATAAAATATCGATTATTAATTTATTTTAACAAAGGAGTTTTCACATGGATCAAAATACAAAGGATATTCTTTTAGTTGCTCTTAATGCAAAATTTATTCATTCATCTTTAGCTCTTCGTTCTCTTCGTGCCTATTGCTCTCCATATAAAGATAAGATTAGTATTGCAGAATATACTATTAATCATCATCCAGATTTTATTTTGCGAGAAATTTATAAACAAAAGCCTAAAATAATAGGTTTTTCTTGTTATATTTGGAATATTGAATATGTTTTATCCTTAGTTTCTGTTATAAAACAAATCATGCCAAAAACGATGATCTTTTTAGGAGGACCAGAAGTGTCCTATGATAGTGAATTTTGGCTTAGGGAGCATAAAGAAGTCGATTTTATTATTCAAGGAGAAGGAGAAGAAACTCTTTATGAACTCATTCAATATTTCTATAAAGAAGGGAAAATAAAAACATTAGAAGAGATCAAAGGTATTTGTTATCGACAAGGAGATAAAATATATGAAGGACCTTCTCGTTTTCCTTTAAACTTAAATACAATTCCTTTTGTCTACGATTCTAATGAATTTAAAGAATTAAAAAACAGAATCATTTATTATGAATCTAGTAGGGGATGTCCTTATCAATGCCAGTACTGTTTATCCTCTGTAGAACAAGGAGTACGATATTTATCTCTAGATCGAGTTTTTTCTGATTTACAACAATTTTTAAATCACAAAGTAAAACAGGTTAAGTTTGTAGATCGGACTTTTAATTGCAATCCTGATCGAGCCTTAGCTATATGGAAATATTTAAAAGAACATGACAACGGGATTACTAATTTTCACTTTGAAATTTCTGCTGATATTTTAAAACCCTCTATACTGGATTTTTTATCAACGGTACGAAAAAAACAATTTCAATTTGAAATTGGAGTTCAATCGACTCATTCCACTACCATTGAATACATTCGAAGAAAAATGGATTTTAAGGAGTTAAGTGAAGTAGTAAAGACTATACAAGCAGGTCATAATATTCACCAGCATTTGGACTTAATTGCCGGATTACCAGGAGAAAGTTATAGAAGATTTCAACAATCTTTTAATGATGTATATGATTTACAGCCAGAAAAGCTTCAATTAGGATTTTTAAAGTTGCTTCGGGGATCTGGCTTACGGCGGGATGCCAATAAATATGGCTTGATTTATCAAAAAAAAGCACCTTATGAAATTTTATCAACAGCTCATTTGTCTTATGGTGATCTTTTAAAACTAAAAATGATTGAAGAAATGGTGGAAATTTATTATAACGGAGGAAAATTTTTAAATAGCATGCGTTATTTATTATTTTATTTTTCTCATCCTTTTGAGATGTATGAAGAATTAGCTGCTTATTGGGAAAAACAAAATTATCATGCTATTCAGCACAACAAATACAGACTCTATGAAATTTTATTGGAATTTTTTCAAGAGAAAAATCCAACTTCCAATGTTGCTCTTTTTAAAGAAGTTTTAAAGTTTGATATGTATTTACAAGAAAATGTAAAGAGTCCACCACAATGGAGTACATCTTCTATTACAGTGGAAGAAAAACAAAAGATTCGGGATTTTTTTAAAGAAGAGAACATGATTCAAACATATTTACCACAACTCCAAGAGTATACTTCCAAGCAAATTGGACGCATGGTTCATATTGAGATTTTTGAGTATGACTGGATCAACTGGATAGATCAGTGGCAAGAAAAAGAACCGAAAAAAATAAAAACTCCTATTTTGTTTAATTATTATGATCGGAGTCATGTTTTGGGACAAGCAGGGTGTTGCAAAGTCCCCCTATAAATTTCAGGAAATACCATAAAACATTATTATTTCCCAGGAAATATCATTATTTCCCAGGCAATACCATTTTAATTTTATAAAAAGGAGCAAAAGAAAAATGTCAATGGATGACCGAGTAAAGATTGTATTATCTTTGTTAGATGAACATTATCCTCAACAGGTAAAATGTTATCTTGATTATGAAACACTATGGCAGCTTTTAATTGCAACAATTTTAAGTGCACAATGTACGGATGATCGAGTGAATATGGTGACACCTGAGCTTTTTAAACAATATCCTACAGTCAAACATTTTGCAGAGGCCAATCAAACAGATTTAGAAAAAGCCATACATTCTACCGGCTTTTATCGAAACAAAGCAAAAAACATCATAGGATGTTGTAGGTTATTGTTAGAAAAATATAATGGAGAAGTCCCTAAAGATATTGATGAGTTGACAGCATTACCAGGAGTAGGACGTAAAACAGCCAATGTAATTCGAGGAAATATCTATAAAATACCCAGTGTGGTTGTGGATACTCATGTAAAAAGGATTTCAAATCGTTTGCATTTTACGACCCATCAAGATCCTACTAAAATTGAATTTGATTTAATGGAGTTGCTTCCAAAGGATCATTGGATTCGTTATAATACACAGGTCATTGCCCATGGACGTAAGGTTTGTATAGCACGAAGTCCTAAATGTGAGCAGTGTTTTTTACTTCCGTATTGTCCATATGGGTTAGAAAGTAGAAAAACAATGATTAAAAATAAATAAAATAGGATATAGTAATGACAAATCCGTGGAAGGAATGATGATATGATAGGGTTCGATTATATAAAGTCGATAGGAATTGGAATCATTACAGGATTTGTCAATGGATTTTTTGGCTCTGGTGGAGGGATTATTGTGGTTCCTGCATTGGAAAGCATAGTAGGTTTGAAAAAGCATGAAGCTCATGCTACTGCCATAGGAGTCATTTTACCTTTATCCATTTTAAGTGCTTTTGTTTACATGAAACAAGGATTATTAACCAAAGGTTACCTTAGTTGGATTACTCTTGGAGGAGTCTTGGGAGGATATATAGGAGCTAAATGGTTGCCCAAAATATCAACTTCTTGGCTTCATAAAATTTTTGGTATTTTTATGATTGTAGCTGCCATTAGGATGATGATTGTATGAGATGGTTATTAATTGTGATTGGATTTTTATCAGGTATTATTAGTGGAATGGGTGTAGGTGGAGGAACTTTGCTCATTCCTGCTCTTACCATTTTTATGCATGTAGAACAAAAAGCAGCTCAAAGTATTAATTTGCTTTATTTTATTCCTACAGCCACTGTAGCCTTATGGATTCATGCAAAAAACAAAAGAATTCAATGGAGGGTATTAGGGGTTCTTGTAGTAAGCGGAGTAGTGGGAGCTTTAGGAGGTTCTTTTTTAGCTAGTTATGTAGAAGGAAGTTTTTTAAAAAAAATATTTGGAGTTTTCTTATTCATTATGGGAGTTATTGAATTTTTTAAAAAGGGTAAAAAAGATCTATGATTACGGAAAATTTAGCAAATCGAAGGATGAATTTTAATTAATAAGAAGGATTTTTTATTTCTTTATCGAATATATACTATATAAGAAATATTTATTAGTACTAAAAGCATTTTTCATATCATATCATACATAAGAAGAATAAAATGGATTGAAAAATTCATTGGAGAGGTGATGGATATGCGCGTAAAACACGTTTTACTTCCATTAAAAAAATTAGTAACTATTTCAGCAGATGATACCTTAGGACATGCACTGGATTTAATTGAAAAATATGGTTATCTATCGTTACCTGTGTTAGAAGGTGATGAATTTTTAGGCGTATTATCTAGAAAATTTATTTATGAATGTTTTTTTAAAAGTGAAGAAACAGATCGAGATACTTATTTACAACGCTCTGTAAGAGGGCTAATGAAAACAAAAATGCCTGTAATCAATGAAAATGCCATTATTGAAAAGGCAGTAGAAAAATTTTCTCGTGATAACTTACGTTTTTTACCTGTTGTAAATGATGAAGGACAATTTGTGGGAATTGTTACTCACAAAGCGATTTTTCAAGAATTTATGAAAGCTTTTGGATTCCGCGATTTTCGCATTGTAATAGGAATCTTTGATTTTAAAGGCCGTTTAGCTAAATTAACAGAAGTTATTTCTAAATCGGGAGGTAACATTAGTAGTATTGTTCAAATGGATACAGAAGTCATGGGAATCAAAGAAATCGTTCTTCGTGTTCAAATGGAAAAACAAGAAAGATTACCCAAACTGATTCAGAGACTTCAAGAAAATGGATTCGTAGTAAGAGAAGTAGAACATGAGGAGATTGTTGAAACGGTATCATGAATAAAATAAGAAAAATTTTATTGAGATATTATAAAAAAATTAGTATTTTTTTAGGGCTGTTAATTTTCTTATTGCTTTGTTTATTAGTATTTCAAATCCGTCAATTGGTTTATTTTAAACAGCAACCGAAGGTTTATAAACAGTTTACTGTTGTAAAAAAACCGATTCCTGTTTTATCCAAAGAGCCAGAATGTGATTTTACGATTCAGCCAGGTGATACTATAGAAAAAATGGCTCAAAGGTTAGAAGAGAAAGATATTATTAGAAGAGATGTCTTTCTCTCTTATTTACAAAAAAATGAAATTTTCATAAAAGGTAATTTATACAAAAAACAACAGCGAAAATATATTTTGGAAGGTTACTTTTTTCCTCAAACTTACGGATTGTATTTTAATTCTGCTCCTGAAGAAATTTGTGAGATTTTAATACAACCTTATTTGGACTGGAGAAAAGAAACAAAGGGAAATGACGATATAATAACCATTGCCTCTATGATTGAAAAAGAAGCGGCTATTGACGAAGATCGTGATATGATTGCTGGTGTAATCGCAAATCGTTTAAAAGAAGGAATGCGCCTTCAAATTGATGCTACAGTTTTATATGCTTTGGGATACCACAAGACTAGATTAAATCTGGGGGATTTAAAAATAACTTCCCCGTACAATACATACTATGTTTCCGATTTGCCGCCAGGGCCTATTTGTAGTCCTTCACAAAAATCTTTAGAAGCTGCCTTAGTGCCAAAGGAACATGCTTATTTCTATTATGTAGTTGAAACCTATGGACAGCCTAAGCATACTTTCTCAAAGACCTATGAGGAGCATTTGAAAAAAGTAGAAAAATATAAACAGTCAAAAATTCAATAATAAAACCCCATTCTGATGGTAGATGTGAATGGGGTTTACACTTTTTATGGATGTTTTATTTCATTTCTTTTAAGACATCTTCATAAAGGGATGCAACTCGCTCACCAAATAAATCAGCCGAATATTGTTGGACCGCCATGTAAGCATTTTGAGTCATTTGGACTGTATTTTCTTGATTAGAGAAGATATCTATTAAAATAGAGGATAAATCACTGTCATGATAAAAGAGTCTTCCTGTTTTGTGATCTTCAATCATACCTTCTAAGTTTTTATCATATTTTGCTACAACAGGAATACCTCCTGCCATGGCCTCGGCAAAAGTTAGTCCTTGGGTTTCCGTAACAGAAGCACTGACAAAAACATTTCCAAGTTGATAAAATTTTCCAATTTCACTCCAAGGTTGCTGTCCACCAAAGATAACTGAATCTTTCACATCCAAGGTAGCAGCTAAATTTTCTAAATCTTTTCTTTCTGGACCTTCTCCAATAATAAGTAGTTTTGCAGTCGGAAACTTTTGTAGTACATCAGGCATGGCTTTTATAATCACATCAATGCTCTTTTCTTTTGCAATTCGTCCTACAAATAAAATAACAGGATCTTTAGATTCAATATGAAATTGTTCACGCAAGGCTTGGATATCTTCAGGAGAAAAATTTTCTTTTTGAAAAGGTTGTAAATCAATACCTGTTGGGATAACATGTATTGGTTTTTTAACACCATATTCCTCTAAGATGTTTTTAACTTTTTCTGTAGGAGCAATGACGCGATTACTTTTGTTACAAAAAACTCGGCTTAATACTTTAGCCATTTTAGGGGTCAATTTTGTTTGTTTACCAAAGGTTAAGTAATGGACATAGTCTTCATACATAGTATGATAGGTGTGAATGTTAGGAATTTGAAGTTGTTTGGACATGTATTTTCCAAATAAACCCAAAGAAAACTCTGTATGTGTATGGATTAAATCCAAATTTAATTTTTTAATCATGGAAACGGCTTTAGGTGAGTATAATAAGCCAACTCGATGAGAAGGCAAAAATACAAAAGGCATACTAGGAAGCCGAAAAACACGAGGAGTAGCTTTTCGTGCGTTAGGGTGAGTAATGGTGAAAATATATACTTTATGTCCTCGCTTGTTTAGTTCTTTTTCTAATGTTCGAATGGAGGTAACAACTCCATTAATTTGAGGATAATAAGTATCTGTAAAAATTCCGATGTTCATACAAATTCTCCTTTTTTTAAGAATTAAATGTAAAATAAAAATCATTTTATTACAACGATTCAGTATTTGATTCATGTAATAAATCATAAATATATTCGTTAGCTTTTTTCATATTTAAAGAGGAGTGACTTGAGGCTTGTTCTAAAAGAGGAGCCAATTTTTGTGTGTCATGATTGGTTTGGTATAAGTCGGCAAGCAAGATATAGTTTTGGCTTAGATCAGAACCGATATGCACTCCATATTCTAGGACTTGGATGGCTTCTTTTGTATAATTAGCCTCTTGTAAAGCTTTTCCCCACATTATTATATACTGTAAAAAACGAATAAAGTTTGATTCATAATCCGTTAATGCTTCTAAGTTGGCTGGTCCATATTGAAGTTTTAGATCAAGATTATTTTGGGTTGTAAGATTAACCATCGGTAGAGTAGCTGTTTCTAGGACCTTTTTCTGTTGGAGCCAAATATTTTTTTCTGACTCATAAGCAGGTTCTTTTTCCCATATTGGAAGATGAGATAGGTCGATTTCAATAAGAGGAAGGTCTTCTATGGGCTTTTTACGAATCCACGAGGCTTTTTGTTCTGCTTCCATAAATTCTTCAACATAATCTTTATAATTGCTTTTTACTTGTTTTAATTTCCAAGTATAGACACCTAAAAAAATTAAAAATGAAATTAGAAAAATGGGCATTGTATTTCTCCTTTCCTATGACTGCCTTTTTTCATTATAATATACTTTTTATTTTGTGAAAAGAAAAAGTATGATATACTACCTATATCATAAAGTATTTGTATGTCGAATATAGATATTCACGCTGAAAATCTAAAATTCCAGCAAGCTCGTATATCACTCTTCTGCTTCTCAGATCCTTTCGAGTTGTTTCCCAAAACCCGACTGTGAAGTATTTTTAAGGGAGCTCTTCTTTTAATATAAAAACCATATCAAAAAAGAGCGAAGTGATTCATTGAGTTTTAAAGAACAAAACTCAATTTTCTACTTAAGAAGTCCCATGTCCAGTGTATATACGGCTTATTTCTAGTTTATTTCGTTTATAAATGTGTAATCTATATGTTTGGAGGAAGCAATATTATGATTCTAGAATTAAATGATCATCAAAAAAAAGCCGTTGGTCATTATGAAGGTCCTATGATGGTATTAGCAGGTCCTGGATCAGGAAAAACCATGGTGATTACTTATCGTCTAAAAAACTTAATTCAAAAACATCAAATTGCTCCTAACCGTATTTTAGTGATTACCTTTACAAAAGCTGCTTCACTGGAAATGAAGCAGAGATTTGAACACCTGGCTAAGGAAGAAGGCATCTATGCTTCAGGAGTTAATTTTGGTACTTTTCATGCTGTTTTTTTTAGGATATTACGAGGAATTTATGGATATACAGTTGAACAAGTTTTGAGGGAAGAAGAAAAAGAAGCCATCTTAAGAGAATTGATTCGTAAAGAAGAACTTTCTTATGAGGATGAGCAGGATTTTTTAATGGAACTACAGACAGAAATATCATTGATGAAAAATGAATTGATGGATCTTTCATATTATCATGCCATGTGCTGTAGTACAGAAGTATTTCGCCATATTGTAACACAATATGAAAGAAAAAAACATAAACTCGGTAAAATCGATTTTGATGATATGATCTGCCTATGTTATGAAACCCTAAAGAAGAATCCTTCTGTACTTTCCTGGTGGCAAAAGCGTTTTCAATATATTTTAATTGATGAATTTCAAGACATTAACCGTTCTCAATATGAAACGATTAAAATGTTGGCTGCACCAGAAAATCATTTGTTTGTTGTAGGAGATGATGACCAAAGCATTTATAAATTTCGAGGTGCAAGACCCGAATTTTTGCTTCAATTTCCCAAAGATTTTCCCCACACCCAACAAGTTATTTTAGATGTTAATTATCGTTCGACCCAAGGTATATTAGAAGCAAGCTACAATGTGATTAAAAATAATCAGCAACGTTATGAAAAGAAAATGAAAGCCATCCATGATTTTGGAAAGAAGCCAATATTATTGCAACCAGAAGATTCCCAGGATGAAGCAGCTTTGGTTACAGAATTGATTAACAAATTGCACCAAAAAGGAGTACCTCTAGAAGAAATGGCTGTTTTGTTTCGAACGAATTTACAAGCTAGGGCTTTTATTGATTTATTTTTAGACTATCACTTACCTTTTTACTTGCGAGATGAAACACCTAATATTTATGATCATTGGATTGCAAAAGACATAGAAGCTTATTTTCAATTATGTTTTAACATCCATCAAAATGAGTATATCCAACGTATTATTAACAAACCTAAAAGATATATTAGTAAAGGAAGCATGGTAGACGCTAAAAAACGAGGAGGTTCCATTATTGATCAATTGTATCAAAGTCCCTCTTTAAAAAGTTGGCAGTTAAATCGTTTAGAAGAATTGCAATTTCATTTGCAACAACTTGCTAAAAAAAAGGCAAAAGAAGGGATTCGTTATATCCGCAATACCATTGGATATCAAGAGTTTCTAGTAGAATACAGTGAATATCGGAACATTGATAGTAAAGGTTTACGTGAAATTCTTGATGAACTTCAAGAAGGGGCTAGAGAAGAGCAAAGTATTGAAGATTGGCTTTCTCATGTACAAGCAGTGCGATGGGAATTGGCACAACGAAAACAGGCCTTTAAATATAATAAGACAAAACAACCAGGTATCACATTAAGCACTCTACATGGAGCGAAAGGTTTAGAATTTCAAGTTGTATTTATTACAGGAGCTGTAGAAGGTGTTTTGCC
>JAAYNZ010000129.1 GCA_012520595.1 Candidatus Epulonipiscium sp.
ACAAGATGCCAATGGTAATTATACATTAATGTATGAATTACCTGAGTTTAAACAATACTTAGAAGAAATGCGAGCTTTGTATAAAGAGGGACTTTTGGATAAAGAGTTTGCTACTAGAGGAACTTTCGTGAATAACCCTGAGTTAGAAAAAGTAGCTCAAGCAAATCTTGCAGGATCTATGATGACATGGGCCGCTAATACAAGAACAACAACAGAAGTTCTTCGAGAAATTGATCCTAACGCCAAGTTAATCGGAGTCAAACCTATCCAAGGACCCAATGGAAAAAGCGGAATCCCGGCAAGAAAAACTGTTAGTGGTTCTGCTGCTATTACCATTGCAGGAGAAGAAAAAGCAGCAGATATTATTAAATTCTTTAATTATGTATTTAGTGAAGAAGGAATTAACTTAATGTCCTATGGTGTTGAAGGGCGACATCATGAAATTGTAGATTCTAAACCTGTATTAAAAGCACCTTATAACGAATCCTTTAAAGCAGCGAGAGAAGACGGGCTTAACTTTACACCATTCCCCCATCTTTTTACAGAGGATGCTTATATGCAATTAACACTTACAGGAAAAACCTATGATGAAATTTCAGAACCTATGCAAATTTTCTATGATGCATTATATGTTGGCCAAGATCATTTCTTTGATGCATTGCCTACTTTAAATACAGAAGCATATACTGAAAAACAAGCACAAATCTTCCCTAACTTAGAAGGATTATTAGCCCAATGTGTAACAGGAAATATTTCTGTCGATCAATTCTATAGTGAATATAATAAATTAAAAGGTATTGGTTTACAAGATATATTAGATCAAGGAAATGAAGCTTGGAAGATGATTAATAAATAAAAGAAAAGATGAATCAATCTAGGCCTTTGAGGGTTACCTCGAAGGCCTAGTGTTGAAATAGGAGAGATTGGTATGCTAGATATTAACAAATTATCGTTAGAACAAAAAATAGGACAATTATTAGTCATTGGTTTTACGGGAACAGAGTTAACGAAAGAACTTAGGGAGCATATTCGGAAGCACCATTTCGGAAATATTATCTATTTTGCTCGCAATTTAGAGGGGAAAGAGCAAATCATTGAACTCAGCCGTTCCCTACAAGAGTTGGTTCTAGAAGTAAATGGAGTACCTGCTTTTATTACCATTGATCAAGAAGGTGGTATGGTTACGAGAATTTTTGATGGTGGAACATTTTTTCCTGGGAACATGGCTTTTGCATCTGTAGGAAATCCGGATTATACTTATCTGGAAGGAAAGTATATGGCAAAAGAATTATTAAATTTAGGTATCAATTTTAATTTGGCACCTGTATTAGATGTAAATAATAATTCTAAAAATCCTGTTATCGGAGTTAGGTCCTATGGGGATGATCCACATCAGGTTGCTAAATTTGCCTGTGAGTATATCAGAGGTCTTCAATCAGAGGGAGTGATTGCTACAGGGAAACATTTTCCAGGACATGGGGATACCAGTGTAGACTCTCACTTTGCATTACCCGTCATAAAACACACCATGGAACGCTTAGAAGAAGTGGAACTGGTTCCTTTTAAAAAGGCTATCGAATCAGGAATAGAAGCCATTATGACCTCACATATTTTATTTAAAAACCTTACAAGTGATAACTTTCCAGCTACCTTATCTCCAGAAATTTTAACAGGGCTATTAAGAAATAAATTAGGGTTTGAAGGTCTCATCATTACTGATTCTATGGAAATGAAGGCCATTGCTCACGGCATTGGAACAGCCAAAGGAGCAGTACAAGCCATTATTGCAGGAGCTGATTTACTTTGTATCAGTCATACAGAAGAAACCCAAGAAGAAGTATTTGATGCTCTTTATGATGCTGTTCAATCGGGTGTGATCTCAGAAGAAAGAATTAACCAATCAGTAAAGAAAATATTATCTACGAAAGAAAAATATAAAATAAACAATTATAAATCCCATCTCAATCAACTTTCTAAGGAAGAAATGGAAAAACATCAGAAATTTGCAAAAGAAATAAGCCGAAAAAGTGTGACTTTAGTAAAAAGAAAACAAAGTCCTATCTGTACACCAAAGGAAAAGACACTTGTAATTTCTACAGCACCAGTGGCACTCAATGCGGCTGACGCAAAATTACAAGAAAGGCGTACTTTTGCTAAATTATTAGCGGATCAAATTGGTGGGGATTATAAAATCATAGGTTTAGAAGTAGAACAAGAGGAGATTACAAAGCTAGTAAAAGAAGCAAAAAAATATGATAAGATTATCATCGGAACATATAATGCCACTGTATTTATTTCCCAAGGAACCCTTGTCAATGAAATTTACAAGGAAAATAAGAATGTAGTAGCTGTTGCCTTAAGAAATCCTTATGATATTGAACTGTATAGTCAAGTACCAGTCTTTCTTACAGCCTACGAGTACAGTCAATTATCCGTTCAAAGTTTGATTTATGCAATGACAGAACCTTCTTATACCTATGTAGGGAAATTACCTGTTACACTATAGGTATCCAATCTTATAATCTAAATTTTGCAAGATGCCTATTCATTGGCTCACGCTCTGATTGTCCTCCTGTTGTTCCAAATATAAAAGCAGGAAGCAACAGGGGGACAAAAGTTGCGTATTCGCCGATCATATAACTCGTTTCGTAATTAGAGTTGGTGTATTCATAAGCAAAAAACTGGAAGTAAGCCGTATATTCACTTGACATGTGGCTTCTTAAGTAGAGAATTGAGTTTTGTTCTTTAAAAATCAATGAATCGTTTAGCTCTTTTTAATATGGTTTGTATATAGAACAATAAGCAAGATAGAAATCAATGTACATGAAGTGAAGGGTATGGACAAGATAAAATAGACATGTTACTATAATAAAAGTCTCTGTGATTTCATCATAGAGACTTTATCTATGGGAGTAAGTTTTAACGTTTGACGATATGTTAGATGTTTATAGATAGAATGTAAAAAAGGAGGGAAAAGGAATGAGTTCATACTCTTATTTAAGTGCAATTGGGTTTCATACTTTGAAAGGAACCAAAGAATGGAATCGTCTGATTACTCAAGTAGTGGAGTACCCAACAGAAAAATACATTGCTCAACAGGATGGTAAGACAATAGCAATGGAATATTATCGTGCTTATGGAGAGGGATTTGGTTTATTAGTACGAGGAATATTAGATGAAAAAGAGCAAATCTTAGTAAAGACTTTTGATCCTATAGTAGAAGCCAAATATATTACCGATGTAGTTGAAGTCGAGGTTCTAGAACAAGAAGAAGACATTTATCACGCTTTTTGTGAAGAAGAACAAACAGGAACAGAAATTATCTTTCACCTTCAGAATGTGATTGATTACTGGGATGTAGAAGAAATGGATCAAGTTACCATAGAAGGCGTTAAAATTGTGGGTTTAGGTATTGAAGGAAAGGTTATTTTACCGGTAGAAAAAAGTGAAGTAGAAAAAATGATTGATGCAGAAGAAGAAGAGTGGTATCAGGAATTGATAAAAAGAGCCCGAGAAGGAGATGAAGAAGCACAAGAATTAATTGACATTGAAGAAGAAGAAACAGCAGAGATTATCGCAGAAAGACTTCAATATGAGGACTTTTTAACCATTGTAGAAGGTTATTTTATTCCCTTTGAAGACATTGATACCACCTATTCGGTTTTAGGTGTTATTCAAGAAGTAGGAGAAATGAAAAACAAAGAAACAGGAGAAAAATTATTTTGGTTATATATTAATTGTATGGGAATGCATTTTGAAATTTGTATCAATGAAAAAGATTTAACCGGCATTCCCTTAGTGGGAATGCGGTTTATGGGTATTTGCTGGGTACAAGGACAAATTGTTTTTTCTTAGATTTCGTTTTCTCGTAATACCCAAGATTGATTCTTGGTTTTTGTTTTAGGAGTCAATTTTTTCTGCTCTTTTTCTTGTAGATATTGAACATGGGCTTCTTTTGATACTTCTTTATAGGCCTTTATCATTAATACAACGGAAGTTACAAAAGCAATTAAGTCAGAGATGGGATAAGCAATCCAAGCACCCCATAATTCAAATTGAAAGGTAAGAAGAAAAACCAAGGGGATAAAAATAATAATTTGTCGATAGATGGATAATAAGAAAGCAGATCGTACTTTTCCTATGGCTTGGTAGTAATAAATATTGAGGTAGTGGACTCCTAGTACAGGGAAGATCAAGATCACGATTCGTAATGCTTTGGTTGCTTCCGCAATAACAATGGGATCTTTTACGAAAGCTCTAGCAATCGGTTGGGCGAAGACCATGGCTCCACCCCATAAAACGAAAGTAGATGCGGTGACTCCAATGGTCGCTTCACGTAGCACTTTCTTTAAACGAATAAAATTTTGAGCTCCAAAATTATAAGCTGCAATAGGCTGCATGCCTGTACTGACTCCGATGACGGTCATAAATAATACCATAGTAGAACGAGAAATAATTCCTACAATGGCAATGGCAGTATCGCCTCCATAAGTAGAAAGCAATTGATTTAAAATGACAGCTACAACAGCATCAGAAACTTCTACAATAAAGTTAGAAAAACCAATGGCCAAGATGGATTTGGCAATGAAAAAATCTAGTTTTTTAGAAATATGAATATTTTCTTTTTTAGCTGCCTTAGTGAAAACAATAAAAGTATAAACAGCAGCAATAAATTGAGAAGAAATAGTGGCAATGGCAGCTCCTTGTACTCCTAATGGAATCAAAATGACCAATACATAGTCAATGATAACATTACAGATGCTACCAATCAACATACTAGTAAGCAATACGCGAGGCCGGCCTAAAACAACCATAATATGAGAGCAAAGGGAAGTAAAAGCCTGAAAAAACACACCCCATAAAACAATACCAATATATGTTTTAGCATAAGGGAAAATCGTCGTACTAGAACCTAAAAAATAAATGGTCTTCTTTAAATTTAATCCAATGAATAAAGCTGTACCTGCGATAATAACAAAAAGCAGTAAAAAAGAATTAGAAATAATATGATTGACTTTTTCTACGTCTTTTTCTCCATAGGAGCGAGCAACATAGGTTGAAGTTCCCATGGCTACCATGAGGGCAAGGGAAATAAATAAACGCTGTACGGGAAAAGCCACTGTAAGAGCACCCATACCCAAAGTACCTACTGCATTTCCTACGAAAATCGAATCTACCATATTATACATTTCTGATACCAGCAAAGATAAAATAGCTGGTAGAGAAAATTTAACCAATAGCGTACTAACTTTGTGCTTTTCAAAAATATGACTGCTATTGGTCGGATTTTGTGATGACACAATAAAACCTCCTTAACAAAATAATAACCCTATATTTTCTATAGGGTCTGGGTGACCTTATTTTCCATGGAGAGTCTTTCCAATAAGGCCAGTCTGTTATCAAAATAGTGTTCCCGGCGGGAGTCGAACCCACGGCCTACCGCTTAGGAGGCGGTCGCTCTATCCTACTGAGCTACGGAAACATAGATAAGTGAGGAAACATAGCATTTCTATTGTACAGACTTTTTAAGAATTCGTCAAGAGTTTGTAGAAAACAAAAAGATTTGGAGCCTTGTACAAATCCAAAGGTTGTTATATAATAAAGAAGAAAGAAGTTTCATTCTATCATATGGAGGAAAAAAATATGTTCAATAATTTATTTAGTATGGATGGTCCTCTTTATAAATTTGGGAATTTGGTTTTTGATTTATTTGTATTAAATCTTCTTTGGGTGATTTTTAGTCTCCCTTTTTTTACTATCGGCGCCTCAACAACAGCTCTATTTTATGCCGTAGGCAAGCGAATTCGAGGCGATGAAGGATATTTATTTAGAGATTTTTGGACCAGTTTTAAAATGAACTTTAAGCAAGGAACCATCGTATGGTTAATTGTTGCTGTGATTTATTGGGTTTTATTTACCAACATTCGTAATATCCATTTATTAGGTAAAATGGCTACGATTATGTATCCGTTACAGTTGGTGATGTTAATTGAATTAAGTATTATTACTGTGTACATTTTTCCCTTGCTTTCCCGTTTTCATATAAAAGTAAAAGATTTGTTTAAGACAGCTTTTTTTATGGCAAATCGACATTTCATAACAACGATTTTATGTTTTGCTGCTTTTGCAGGTATGATTTTTTTAACAGTAAAAGTTCATCCCATATTTATATTGTTTTTTGTCAGTGGTTATGCTTGGTGGGTCTCTTATATGCTTGAACGAGTTTTTAAAAAGTATATTCCGGAGAGTGCAGGAGGGTTAAAAGTAGTAGAAGAAGAAAATAGTGAAGATCAGCCTTGGAAAAAATATAAGCGAGAAAAGGCTACTGAGGATCAAGAGTATACAACCAATATCGAGATGGATGCTTATCAAACATGGGAAGACATTCAGGCTCAAAGAGAGCGATTGGAAGAACCATCAGAGTCTTCATCAGAGAAGAATCAAGCGAATGAGTAATCATTCGCTTTTGTTATCATAATGACGATTATTAATTGATAATTGGTTTCAATTATAAAGTAGATGCGATAAGAGGAGCAAAAGAAAACAATTATTACTTGATTTTTTCTTTTTTTAGAGTATAATAATAAGTAGAGTCAACAAGAGCCAATGATCTGTAGATAAATAAAAAGATCAGCTCTTAAATAAAGATAAATCATGAGGAGGTTTTTAGATGAAATCATTAAAAGGAACGAAAACCGCAGAAAACTTACTAAAATCTTTTGCAGGAGAATCTCAAGCTAGAATGCGTTATAATTACTATGCATCCATTGCTAAAAAAGAAGGATATGTACAAATTGCAAATATTTTTCAAGAAACCGCTGATAATGAAAAAGAGCATGCAAAAAGATTTTTTAAATTTTTAGCGGAAGATTATCAAGATGAAGCCATCGAAATACAAGCAGCTTATCCTGTTGCTTATAGTGATACAAAAACCAATCTATTATCTGCAGCAGCAGGGGAAAATGAAGAATGGACAGATCTTTATCCTACTTTTGCAAAAATAGCAGAAGAAGAAGGGTTTTCTCAAATTGCAGCTGTTTATCGAAAGATTGCAGAAGTAGAAGACCGTCATGAAAGACGCTTTAGAAAACTAGCAGAGAATATCGATAAGGGAGAAGTATTCAAAAAAGAACAACCGGTATTATGGAAATGTAACAATTGTGGTTACATTCATGAAGGAGAGGAAGCTCCCAAGGTTTGTCCTGCTTGTGCTCATCCTCAAGCTCACTTTGAAATCTTTGTAGAAACTTATTAAAAAATATAAAGATTATATTTATATTATCAAATAAACACCTCCTATTTAGGACATACTAGTTAAGTATGCTAAATAGGAGGTGTTTTTTGATGGATCAAGAGTTACTAGAATAGAATTATTGTTCTAGAACAGCAAAAAATAGATCTATCTTTTATGATGATGGAAATGTTTCAAATTTTATTGCAAGCAGTTTTTACTTTTTTCGCATTACTATTATTAACTAGAATTTTAGGGAAAAAGCAAATGAGTCATTTAACTTTTTTTAATATCATTAAAAAAGGAAGAATTATGGAGAAGGTCCTACAGGATATGAGATTAAACTTAGATGATGTAAGCATGCTTTTAAGAAGTAAAGATGTTTTTTCCGTAGCAGATGTGGAATACGGTATTTTAGAACCCAATGGATCTTTGAGTGTTCTTAAAAAGGCAGAAAAAGAAACAGTTACTAGGCAAGATATGAATATTCAGCCACAAAACCCTAATCATCTACCAACAGAAATTATTACAGATGGAAAACTTGTGCAAAGGAATCTCAGAGAATTAAACTTAGACCGAGGATGGGTAGAGCAGCAGCTTAGGATGCAGGGGATCCATTCCATTGAAAAAGTATTTTATGCAGAAATTCAAAAAGATGGAAGTTTATATATCAATCCTAGGGAATAAGGAGTTTTATCAATCAACTCCTCGGATTCCCACAGATTGAAAAAATGGTTGTAATTTTTCAGCAAAGGCATGGAGTGTTTCTTTTGAATAAGGAGTAAAGCCTTTTTGAATTTGGTAGGGTGATTCTTTATACTGTTGTAGAAAATAGGCAGAGGCCCCTTTTAACCATTCACCAATTTGGAATAAATCCTCTTCTTGATGTAATTCCTTCACAATAGTGGTTCGAAATTCATAAGGAATGGATTGTTCCATGAGCAGGGAAGAGCTGATTTTAATTTTAGAACAGTCAAAGTCTAAAACACCAATGGTCTTCGGATATTTTTTAAAACTATTTTTAATATCCATAGCAACATAATCCACTAGTTTTTTCTCTAGTAATTCTTTTAATAGATCAGGATGACTTCCATTGGTATCTAGTTTTACTTTAAGACTCATTTCTTTTATTTGCTGAATGAAAGAAATCAAGTCTTGTTGTAGCGTCGGTTCCCCCCCGGAAATACATACACCCTCTAATACTTTTTGGCGTTTTTTTAGATGAGTGATAATGGTTTCCATAGGAATCGCAGGCTCCTGGTGGGAGTTTAAAACCAAGTGGCCATTGTGACAATAGGGACAGCGAAAATTACATCCACCTGTAAAGACGGTGGATGCAACTTTTCCTGGATAGTCAAGAAGTGTTGTTTTTTGATAGCCTTGAATTAACATAAGAACCTCCTATATAACAGCAAATTCTTTTCGCTCTTTAAATTCTTCTTGTTTTCCTTTATTCCAGTTTTGAACAGGTCGATGGAATCCTACAATTCGAGTCCATACTTCAGCATCTTGGTGACAATAGGGACAGGTAAAATGTTCTCCTGAAAGATATCCATGTTCTGGACATACAGAAAAAGTAGGAGATACAGTAAAGTAAGGAATACGATAATTTTCCATAACAGTAGAAATTAATTTTTTACAAGTGGTAATATCCTCGACTCGCTCCCCTAAAAACCCGTGAAATACAGTCCCACCTGTATATTTACATTGTAATTCTTCTTGTAGATCAAGAGCATCAAATAAATCACAGGTATAATCAACAGGTAGTTGAGTACTATTGGTATAGTAAGGTTCTGCTTTACCAGCTGTAATAATCGAAGGATACTTTTCTTTATCTAAGCGAGCTAGGCGATATCCTGTTCCTTCCGCCGGAGTTGCTTCTAGGTTATAAAGGTTGTCAGTTTCTTCTTGGTATTCGGCAATTACTTCTCGCATATAGTCCAATACTTTTAGAGAAAAGGCTTGGCCTTTAGGAGTAGCAATATTTTCTTTCCCATTAAAAAAGTTTAGAATACATTCATTCATTCCATTTAATCCAATGGTGCTAAAATGATTTTTCCAATAGTTTCCAAAACGTTTATATACATCAGACAAGTAATAACTACTATAAGGATAGAGCCCCATCTCTGTATTTTTCTCCAATACTTTTCGCTTGGTTTCAAGGGAGATTTTGGCAAGATCCATAAGTCGATGGAGACGATGGAAAAATTCTTCTTCCGTAGAAGATAAATAGCCAATACGGGGTAAATTAATAGTTACAACGCCAACAGATCCAGTTAAAGGATTGGCACCGAAAAGGCCACCACCTCGTTTTCGAAGTTCTCGATTATCCAGGCGTAAGCGACAGCACATAGAACGAGCATCTTCTGGAGACATATCGGAGTTGACAAAGTTGGCAAAATAGGGAATTCCGTATTTTGCAGTCATTTCCATAACTTTTTCTGTTACGGGACTATTCCAATCAAATTCTTTTGTTACGTTATAGGTAGGAATGGGGAAAGTAAAAATACGTCCTCTTGCATCTCCCTCCATCATCACTTCACAAAAAGCAATGTTTAAAAGATTCATTTCTTTTTGAAAATCTTTATAAGTATAATGAGGATGATATTGTCCGCCAATAATGACAGCTGTATCTGCTAAGGTTTTAGGGCAAACCAGATCCATGGTTAGGTTCACAAAGGGAGTTTGAAATCCTACTCGAGTAGGAACGTTTAAATTAAAGATAAATTCTTGCATGGCTTGTTTAATTTGGCTATAGCTTAATTCGTCAAAACGAATAAAAGGAGCTAAATACGTATCAAAAGAAGAGAAAGCTTGGGCACCAGCAGCCTCTCCTTGCAAGGTATATAAAAAATTAACCAATTGACCTAAGGCTGTTTTAAAGTGTTTAGCAGGTTTACTTTCAATTTTTCCTTCGACCCCTCCAAAGCCTTTTAGTAGAACATCTTCGATACTCCATCCACAACAATAGGTGGACAGTAACCCAAGATCATGAATATGTAAATCTCCTTCGATATGAGCTTGTCGTATCGGTTTTGAATAGACTCTTTGAAGCCAAAAGTTTTTTGTTACTTCTGAAATGATATGATTATTTAGACCTTGTAAAGAAAAGCCCATATTTGCATTTTCTTTTACTTTCCAATCATCTTGATGAACATATTCATCAATCATTTTTTCTCCATCTAGGAGAATTTTTCTTCCTTCTCGAATTTCTTTGTGCTGAAAACGATAAAGAATATACTCTTTGGCAACGGATTTTTCTCCCATCTCGATCAGTGTATCTTCGACTACGTCTTGGATTTCTTCCACAGAAGGAAAGAGTCTTGTAAAATCTTTTTGGGAAAGACGATAGATAACCTTATCACTAATCACTTCAGCTAATTTTTCCAATTCTTCTTTTCGACGATCTTGATAAACAACTTTTAATCCTTTTAATATGGCATTGGTAATTTTTCTTTGCTCAAAAATAGCAGTACTGCCATCTCGCTTCATTACATATTCAAACACATAAAAACCCCCTAGAAAAAATTTAAGTACTATATTTTGTTATAACCTTTATTATAAACCACAAAATATAGTTGTCAAATGTTAAAATGGGTAAAAAAGAAACAAAAAAGAAAGGAGAACCTATTAGGGACTCCTTTACAAAGGCGTAAGTCTTTTTATAATTTATTTCTCATTAGAAGAAATTTCTTTATGAAGGATTAAAATTCGCATGGCATTTAAGATGGATAAGAGAGCAACACCGACGTCAGCAAAGATAGCACTCCACATGGAAGCAATTCCTAAGGCACCTAATAAAAGAACAATCCCCTTAGTTCCTAAAGCAAAAACAATATTTTCTAGAACAATGCGACGCGTTTTTTTAGCAATTTGAAAAGCTTGTGGTAATTTAGATAATTCATCCGTCATCAAAACCATATCTGCTGCTTCGATAGCGGCATCGGATCCGAGGGCGCCCATGGCTGTACCAATATCTGCACGAGCCAGTACAGGAGCATCATTGATTCCATCTCCAATAAACATAAGTTTTTTTCCCATTTCTTGTTTTTCTTGAAGTTCTTCCAGTTTTTTTACTTTATGTTGGGGTAAAAGTTCAGCATGGATTTCATCTAGGTTTAACTCCCTCCCCACTTCTTGGGCTATGGTAACTTGATCTCCTGTTAGCATGATGGTTTTCTTAATGCCCATTTGTTTTAGTTGTTGAAGAGTAGAAAGAGCATCTTTTTTGATTTGGTCAGCAATGATGATAACACCAGCATAAATCCCATTTACAGCTACATATACATGGGTTCCAATGAAAGACACAGGTTCATAAGAAATATGATTTTGTTTCATAAGCTTATCATTGCCCACCAATATTTTTTGTTCACCTACTGTTGCCTCTAGCCCTTGACCAGGAATTTCTTTATAGTTTTTAATTTTGCTTGCATCGATATCTTTACCATAAGCTTGCAAAATAGATAAGGCAATGGGATGATTGGAATAGCTTTCAATATGAGCTGCATAAGTTAATAGGTCTTCTTCAGAAAAAGAGGAAGAAGGAAGAATATGGCTTACTTGAAAAACCCCTTGGGTTAATGTGCCTGTTTTATCAAAAACAATGGTATCTACCTGATTTAAAGCTTCTAAGTAATTGCCCCCTTTAATAAGAATTCCGACTTTAGATGCACTACCGATGCCACCAAAAAAACCAAGGGGAATGGAAATAACCAGAGCACAAGGACAAGAAATTACTAAGAATACCAAAGCACGATAGAGCCAATCAGGAAATAAAGCATCGGGCAGGAGCAAAGGAGGCAGTACAGCTAGAGCTAAGGCAGTAAATACGACTGCAGGAGTATAGTAACGAGCAAATTTCGTAATGAAATTTTCCGTAGGAGCTTTTTGGCTTGCCGAGTTTTCTACCAGTTCTAAAATTTTAGAAACGGTAGATTGCCTAAAAACTTTAGATACTTGTACTTTTAGCACTCCATTTTGATTGATACATCCACTTAGAACGGAGTCACCTTGTTTTACTTTTCGTGGCAGGGACTCACCTGTTAGGGCAGAAGTATCAATATTTGCCTCTCCTTCCATAATGATTCCATCAAGAGGAATTTTTTCACCTGGTTGTATAACAATCCAATCCCCTATTCCTACTTCTTCAGGGGATACTATTTTCATTTTTTCCCCTACCATTAAGCGAGCAAAATCAGGACGGATATCCATTAAATCTGTAATAGATTTTCGAGAATGTTCCACTGCCATATCTTGAAAAAATTCTCCTACTTTATAAAAAAGCATAACAGCTACTGCTTCAGGAAATTCTTGAATGGCAAAGGCACCTATGGTAGCCACTGTCATCAGGAAGTTTTCATCAAAAACTTCTCCACGAGCAATATTGCGAAGGGCTTTTAATACAATATCTCCTCCAATGAGAAAATAGCTGAGTCCATAAAAAACCCAAGATGGAATAAATGCAAAGGGATTCCATAAGGCTAAGAGAAATACAAGAACTCCTAAAATTAAAATTCCTAATTGTTTTTTATTCATATGATTCCATAATCCACTGGTTTGATGAGAAGTTGATTTCTCTTTCCCTTTTTCTTTTACAGTAACGTCAGGTTCAATATTAAGAATGTCTTCTTTCATTTGAGTAATGATTTGATCTGATTTCATAGAAGGATCAAATTCTACAGAAAGTGTACTCGTTGCAAAATTTAGAGATGCTTTTTTAACGCCATCCATTTGGCAGATTTGACTTTCGATAGTAGAAGCACAATGGGCACAAGATAGGCCCTCTAAGAAAAAATCCTTTTTAGCACTATCATTCATAGAAATACCCCTTTCTTTCTATTTATAATAACATATGATCATCTGTTCATATGTTATTATAAAAAAAACTTAGAAAAAAGTCAATTCTTATTTTGGTTTTTTAATAAAACTTTACCCTTTTTTCTTATTGCCTTATTCATTATAATAGATGTATTATACGATGAAAGTATGAATGGAAGGAAGTTGTAGAATGTCACTACAAGATCAAGAAGAAAAAAACAGAAATGAAAATCATGAAGAATATATGAGAAAAGCCCTCCAATTGGCTAGGGAGGCATATACTCTAGAAGAAGTTCCCATCGGAGCTGTGGTTGTGTATGAAGGGAAAATCATAGGGCAAGGGTTTAACCAGCGTAATAGTCAAAAAAATCCTTTGGCTCATGCGGAAATTCAAGCTATCCATGAGGCCTCCCAATATATGGGTGATTGGCGATTGGAAGACTGTCAAATGTATATTACTTTAGAACCTTGTCCTATGTGTGCAGGAGCCATTATCCAAGCCCGTATTCCTCAAGTGATCTTAGGAGCTGCTAATCCGAAGGCAGGTTGTGGAGGTTCTATTTTGAACCTTTTACAAGAGCCTCGTTTTAATCATCAAGCACAAGTGACTTGGGGGATTTTACAAGAGGAAGCCAGTGCTCTGTTAAAAGATTTTTTTAAAAGATTACGTAAAGGTTAAATGGGAAATAAGGTTCGAGCTACAAAGATAACCACTGTTAAAGAAATGGCGCTTAGTAACGTCGAGAGTAGTACAGCTTGAGAAGCAAAATCCGGACAATTATCGTATTCTACTGCAATTAAGGCAGAATTAACAGCCGTAGGAACTCCAGAAGAAATCATTAAAGTTTGAGCAACAATCCCATCAAAACCAAAAAGATAAATAAGAAGGAGAGCTAAAAGAGGACCTCCAAGTAATCGAGTAACAACGGATAAATATACCTTTTTTTGTGTAAAATCAAAGGTTGTGCGAGATAATTGAACCCCTAGTGTAATCAAGGCAATGGAAATCAATCCACCTTTGGCATAGGTAAAAGCAGGCCATAAGGGAAATTGGGTCAGATCATAAGGGAGAATCTTACATAACAAAGCTAATGGGATGGCATAAATGGTAGGCATGTGCAAAATTTTCCCAATGGAATCTTTCCAGTGTAAAGAAGCACGTCCTGCATTAAAGAATCCTAGTGTGTTGGTTGAAATATTTTGAATGACCAATACCATGATTTGGGTCGTTAGTGCTATATTTAAATAAGGAGTTTCCCCATTAACGATAAAAGGAACACTGCTAAAAACTAAGGTTATGAGGGGTACACCGATATTACCTGAGTTATAAAAAGCAATGGAATTAGTAAAGGCATTTTCCATTGGTTGATCAAAGTGAAAAAGATGGGACATAATTTTCCCAAGTAAAAGATTGAGTATTAGCATAGCAATGGCAAAAAATAAGGCTTTTATCATTTCAAAAGGGATTGCCGTAGTATACAGGTTTACAAAAATAAAAAGAGGTACATAAATATAAAAATTTAATTTACTTAAAGTAAAAATATCCAAATCAAACTTTTTGCTTAGAAAATAACCTAGTGCAATTAATGTAAAGATGGGGATAATATTATGAGTGAGAATGTATAGAAAAATAGACAAGAAAATTCCTCCTTTAAAGTATAAATAAAAATGTAAACACTTCTTCTATTATATAGCAAAGAATTTTTAGAATCAATGAATCTGACAAGAAGTGGTGGTTGACAGAAAGATAAAAAAATACTATACTTAGTATGCAACAGATGTTGCCTAATTGCGTTAAAAAGTTTCCGTGCAGCCGGGGAGGTAGCGGGGCCCTGTACCTGCAATCCGCTATAGCAGGGGTGATATCTGCCCGAGGCTTTTCTTCGTAAGGTCTGCCCTTTATAAGTGGCGATGAGAGTTGGGTCTTACGCAACAAGAATTTGTGAACCGTGTCAGGTCCGGAAGGAAGCAGCACTAAACAAAACCTCTTGTGTGCCGTAAGGGTGCCTGACTTGAGTTAACTGTAAAGGTAACGCTTGGGAAGCACTGTCGACGGTAGATGCACGGATTTATTATTATAAAGAAGGAATGGACAAAACAGTCCATTTTTTTTATACTATTCTTTTCATTTTATTTTCAATGAAGATTGTTTATAATATAGAAATAGGATCCAATAAAGAGAAGGTGAAAGTATGTCTTATACGGCCTTATATCGGAAATGGCGTCCTCAAACTTTTGATGATGTCATAGGACAAGATCATATTGTTCGTACACTCAAAAATCAAATTGCAGGCAAGCGTATTGCTCATGCATATTTATTTTGTGGAACTAGAGGAACAGGAAAAACTTCTACAGCGAAAATTTTTGCTAAGACAGTCAACTGCCAACATTCTATAGAAGGAAATCCTTGTAACCAGTGTGAACTTTGTAGAGACCAAATGGAAGGATCAGGCATGAATGTGATTGAAATTGATGCCGCCTCTAATAATGGAGTCGATAATATTCGAGAAATTCGAGAAGAAGTAAAATATTCACCAGCAAAAGGTCGTTATAAAGTATATATTATCGATGAGGTCCATATGCTTTCTACAGGAGCCTTTAATGCTCTTTTAAAGACTTTAGAAGAACCCCCTCCTCACATTATTTTTATTTTAGCAACTACAGATCCTCAGAAAATCCCAGCTACCATTCTTTCACGTTGCCAACGTTTCGATTTTAGAAGAATTTCCATTGGAGAGATGACTCAACAACTTAAAAAATATATGGAAATTGAGCAGGTAGACATTGAAGAAAGTGCTCTTTCTTATATTGCTGGAATAGCTGATGGTTCTATGCGAGATGCCCTAAGTATTTTGGATCAATGTATTTCTTTTTATTTTGGGGAACAAATTACCCTAGAGAAAGTACTGCAAGTATTAGGAGCCGTAGATACCCAGGTATATTATGATATGACCCAAGCCCTTATTCAACAGGACACCCAACAGTGCATTGAGCTGATTCAAGAAGTTCAGATGCAAGGAAGAGACCTAATCCAATTTGTCCTAGGTTTGATTAAGCATTTTCGAGATCTTCTTGTTGTTCGAGCAACCAAAGAAGCAGAAGGTATTTTAAATCATTCCAAAGAGCAGATTCAAAAGCTAAAAGAACAAAGTAAGATTGTAGAAGGAAATACATTACTTCGCTATATTCGAGTTTTTTCTGAGTTAGAATCCCAAATGAAATATGCATCCCAAGGGAAAGTTTTGTTAGAAGTTGCTGTGATGAAGTTGTGTCAACCTCGTTTGGAACAAAGCAATGATGCTTTATTAGAACGAATTCGCCAACTAGAGGTAAAATTAGAAAAAGGTAGCTGGCTTGGATCTCAGATAACATCAATAGCTGAAAAAAATCCTACTCATTCATCGAAAACAACGGCAACATTTTCTGCTCCGCCCCCAAAGCCTAAAGCCGTTCCAGAAGAAGTGAAAAAGGCAGTGGGACAGTGGAATGATTTTAAGCTAAAATTTACGGGGCCTTTAGGAGGCCTTTTAAAGGACGTAGAAGCAGGTTATCTGGAAGGAGAAACCTATTATCTGATTTGTCCTAATGGTATCCTAGTAGAAGAGCTTGGGAAGAGAAAACATGTGATTGGAGAAGAGTTGGAAAAAACCATGGGAAAACAATTTCATCTTCAAGTCATTGAATTTCAAGAATATCAAAAAAAGTATCAAGAACTGTATGGTTTAGTTCAAGAGGGACAAGAAGAAGATGCAGAATCTTCCCTTCTTAATACGAAAGTACAAGAAATGTTAGAACATTGGTCACAAGCAGGGGTTCCTATTCAGTGGGAGGAATCTTGAACATTAAACTTGAATATCCATAAAGAACAAGGTACAATAATTGAAGAAAATAAAAATATGGATGTAATATAGGAGGCTTACTATGGCAAAAAGAGGCGGATTTCCTGGAATGCCAGGAAATATGAATAATTTAATGAAACAAGCACAAAAAATGCAAAAACAAATGGAACAAATGCAGGAAGAATTAGAACAAAAAACAGTAGAAGCAACAGCAGGAGGCGGAGCTGTTACAGCTGTTGTATCTGGTAAAAAAGAGCTAATGGAAGTAAAAATCAATCCTGAAGTAGTGGATGAAGAAGATGTAGAAATGTTAGAAGATCTTATTGTAGCAGCTGTTAATGAAGCACTTAGAAAAGCTGATGAAATGGTAAATAGTGAAATGTCTAAACTAACAGGTGGACTTAATCTACCAGGAGGTTTATTCTAAGGAGAATTTAAATGAACTATTATGGTCATCCCATTACAAAATTGATCGAAGAATTAGCACAATTGCCGGGTGTTGGAAGAAAAACAGCACAACGTTTGGCTTTTCATATTCTTCAAATGCCAAAAGAACAAGCCCAAAGTCTAGCAGAAGCCATTATTTCTGCCAAAGATAATATACGGTATTGTTCCGTTTGTTGTACCCTAACAGATACAGATCCATGTCCTATTTGTAGAAATGAAAAACGAACCAAAGAGATGATCATGGTGGTGGAAGATCCTAGAGATATGGCAGCTTATGAAAAGACCAAACAGTACAAAGGGCTATATCATATATTACATGGGGCTATTTCACCGATGTTAGGGATCGGTCCTTCCGAGCTTAAAATTAAGGAGTTACTAGAACGAGTACAGCATTATCCCGTTGAAGAAGTCATCTTGGCTACCAATCCTAATATTGAAGGGGAAGCAACAGCTATGTATATCGGAAAATTACTGAAACCTTTAGGGATTAAGGTAACTCGGATTGCCAACGGAGTTCCTGTAGGAGGGGACTTAGAATATGTAGATGAAGTGACACTTTCTCGAGCTTTAGAAGGGCGAAGAGAGTTGTAGGGTTTTGTCTCCATTGTCACCCTAAAATAAAGTTCTTCAACAAGTAAATAAAGTTCTTCAAAGCAGGAGAAATCTTAGATTAAATTCCAAGAAACCTCCTGCTTTTTTATATCCCTTTTTCTTTCCTCTTACTCTTCAACCCCTTGAAACTACTACAATTCCCTTCCTTTTCCCCTTA
>JAAYNZ010000130.1 GCA_012520595.1 Candidatus Epulonipiscium sp.
ACGGGAAATAGATTGATCAGGATAAAAAAAGGTGTTTTGCCTAGGCTCTACAATGCCTTTTTTATAAAAATTATGAACAATTTCTTCACTCCAATGCCCAATGGTATCTTTCATCTTCGAATCATTAACAGGTATGGTAGAAAAAATCCAATTTTTTTTAATCACTTTAAAATCCTGTCTATTAAACACTACTTTAACCATAGCTTGCACTTGATAGGTACGATCATGCTGCAATTCTGATGTAGGTATAATGACAATTCCATTAACTAAATACGGATTGGTTTTAGGTGCCTCTATTCGTGTGTCAATAAAACGTCCTGTTAATTGATCTTTCATCTGCACTTGTATTACTTCCACTGTTTCTATGGTCTTTGTTGAATAATAGGCTAAAGTAATAGGATATCCATTACTTTTTTGCCCCTTTTCATCTACCCACAAAGTAGGAACTTCCTTTTGTTGTTCTCCTGGATAAACCACAACTTGATCCTCTTTTACCTTTTCTCCTCCCAATAAAAAAGAAGAATATTCATTTTTATAAGCAAAAACCATATGCATATACTCTGGACTTAGCCAAAAAATCCGATCATAAGGATTTTCAATAAATGAATCCAATCGTTTTATAGAAATCTCTTTATCTTTCCCAATGAATTCCACAACCATAGGATGTTTATACCGAAAATAAGCTGCTCGATTCCAAGGATAAGCCCCTGTAAAATATTGCTTGTACTTTTGTTGTTGTTGCTGAAAAACTTTATGATACTGCATATAGGTAACATGATTTTCAGCTCCTCGATAAAGATTTTCATTCCATTCTAAAGGAGGTATACCTGTTTTTGTACGATATTGATTGATATGAGTTAAAAAAAATGTTGCCTCTTTAGACACCTGCTCTTGTGCGAAAACCTGGATTGAAAAAAACATATTCCAGTACAGGATAAAACCTAAAAATAAAACCACCATTGTTGTTTTTCGATTTTTTTTCACCCAATCCCCCCTCTTAGCAAAAAACCCTATCAAAAAATTAGAATACATCCTATAGGGATATTGATATCCCTATTCATAAGCCTATTATACAAAAAAATACAAGAATACACCATTACATCCATGTTACATTTTCATCTAAGGTAGATACGTAACAGCTTGACTTCCCATCTGTTTCCATACTTTTTCAAACATCGGCTTTTCTATAGAATAGTTTGGAGAGGTATGCAAGGGATCATTAATATAAATATATTTTTCATCATAACCTGTAATAACTGCTGCATGTTGTCTACGAGTTACTTGAATAGCCCCTTGTTCCGTATACCATGTTTGAAAATCTTCTGGCTGTAGTACTCGATATCTAGTATTCGTTACTACCCAAACGGGAATATCTTCATTGACAAAGTACAATAAATCTTCTAATTCACTTCCTGTTAAATCAATGGGATTTTCTACATAGGATTGTAAAAGTTCATAAATGGGCCCATGGTAGACTCCATATCCTGGATTTTTATGCGTGTATATATCTCCTACAAATCCCTTATAAGGATTTCCAAAATAAATTTTTCCATCTTTTTTTTCATAAGGAGTAGGATCTTTTTTTATTTGTTCTGCTAAAGTCAATTTATCCACTTCTATCCCTTTATACTGTAATAACATGGTTAAAGAAGTAACTTCACAACCTCTTGCCAACTCTGGTAATTGTTGTACTAAAGGAACTTCTAACTGTTTTTGAGGAAAGATTTCTTTTTCTTTAGACCAGATTATATTATGTTTCGTTTGAAAAGCAATTTTACTGTTTTTATGTTTTTTCGCATATTCTAGAGCTGAAACAAAATCTTCAAAATCTTT
Source organism: Candidatus Epulonipiscium sp. (assembly GCA_012520595.1). GTDB lineage: Bacteria > Bacillota > Clostridia > Lachnospirales > JAAYNZ01 > JAAYNZ01. Next base: position 1,834 of record JAAYNZ010000130.1, read on the forward strand.
CATATACCTCTGCTCTTTATAAACAATAAAAGTTGAATAGTTATCCCAAAGCCACTCTTTTTTCCCCATTTGGATTACATAGGATCTTTTTAAAGTCCCTGCGTACTCCTGCGCTTCTTCCAAGGATAAAAACATTCTTTTTAACAAATCATAATGATAAACTTCAAAAATAGGTTGTTCTTTATTAGAACTGTAATGTTTTTCCATTTCATAAAAAATCAAATGATTTTTTGCTTCCATTGCTAACTGCCAAATATATGTAAGATACCAAAAGACTAGGCTAATGCCTATTAACGTCAAAATGTGCATCAACCACTTTTTGATTGTTTTCATATTCAGCCATCCTTTGATTAAATTTAACAATTTGATTATAACACAAAACTCCCCCTGCCTCTATAGATATACACACTCATTACCCATCGTAAAATAAACTTAGGTCTTAGTGTAAATATCTCCTTTGGCAAAGGGAGTTTTATTCTTTATTGATCTATTTCTTCTTCTTTTTCTTCTTCCTCTTCAACAACTTTAGCAAAACAAACAACTTTGACTTCATCTTCTAAATTGATGAGTTTAACACCTTGGGTAATACGTCCCTGGATCGATATTTCTTTGACTCGCAATCGTATAATGATCCCTTCTGAAGTGATTAAAAGAACTTCTTCCTCGTCATTGACCACTCGAATTCCAATCACTTGGCCTGTTTTCGAAGTTTGACGATATAATTTAACTCCTTTTCCACCTCTACGCTGTACATTAAACTCTGAAAGATCTGTTCTTTTTCCTAATCCATTTTCTGTAACAATAAGAAGCTGATCTCCTTCCGAAATCAAATCCATTCCTATAACTTCATCACCTTCATATAGATTAATGGCTTTTACACCCATGGAAGTTCGACCTGTTGGTCTTACATCTGATTCATGAAAACGAATGGCTTGTCCTTTTTTAGTACCCACAATGACTTCTTGATTTCCACAAGTCGCTTTTACAGAAATCAATTCATCATCTTCTCTCAGTCCAATAGCAAGAAGACCAGAAACTCGAATATTTTCATATTCCATAATACTTGTTTTCTTTACTTGTCCCTGTTGGGTCGCCATCATAAGATATAGGCCTTCTTGGTATTCCCTTACAGGAATAACAGCTGTAATTTTTTCACCTGGATCAATCTGTAATAAATTTACAATGGCTGTTCCTCGAGCCGTACGCCCTGATTCTGGAATTTCATAGGCTTTTAAACGATATACTTTTCCTTTGTTCGTAAAGAATAAAATGTAATTATGAGTGGAAGTAATAAATAAGTTTTCTACAAAATCTTCTTCTCGAGTTTGCATTCCTTTAATTCCTCGGCCACCACGATTTTGACTGCGATATGTGTTTAGAGGAATTCGTTTTACATATCCCAAATGGGTCATAGTAATGACACTGTTTTCCTCGATAATCAAATCTTCAATATCAAGTTCTCCTTCATCATGGGTTAGTTTCGTTCTACGATCATCTCCGTATTTTTCTCGAATGATGAGGATTTCTTCTTTGATCACTCCATATAGGCGCTTTTCATCTGCTAAAATACCTCGTAATTCTTGAATAGTGGCCTGTAACTCACGGTATTCATTCTCAATTTTTTCTCTTTCTAAACCAGTTAAAGTTCGAAGACGCATATCTACAATAGCTTGGGCTTGGGCCTCTGACAAAGCAAAAGCAGCCATCAATTTTTCTTTGGCTTCATTGGTACTGCTAGAACTTCGAATCATGCGAATCACTTCATCAATATGATCCAAAGCAATCCGAAGGCCTTCTAAAATATGAGCTCTTTCCTCTGCTTTTCGTAAATCATATTGGATTCTACGAGTTACCACATCTCTTTGATGCTCTAAGTAATAATGGAGCATATCTTTCAAGTTGAGAACTTTAGGCTCATTATTGACCAAAGCCAACATATTCACTCCAAAAGTCTCCTGCATTTGTGTGTTTTTATATAATTGATTCAAAATAACATTGGCATTAGCATCTCTTTTTAATTCAATAACAATACGCATTCCTGTACGATTGGATTCATCTCGCAAATCAGAAATACCTTCAATTTTCTTATCTTTCACAAGATCAGCAATTTTTTCAATCAACCTTGCCTTATTCACCTGATAAGGAATTTCTGTAACAACAATTCGTTGTCGATTATTTCCCATGGTTTCAATTTCTGCATCCGCTCGTACTTTTACTCGTCCTCTTCCTGTACGATACGCTTCCACGATCCCTTGTCGTCCTAAAATAGTAGCTCCTGTAGGAAAATCAGGTCCTTTAATAATCTCCAATAGTTCTTCAATAGTGGTTTCTCGATCTTCTAATACATAATTATCAATGATTTTAACAACGCCACTAATCACTTCTCGAAGATTATGAGGTGGAATATTAGTAGCCATTCCAACTGCTATTCCAGCAGCTCCATTAACTAATAAATTTGGAAACCGAGCTGGTAATACTTCAGGTTCTTTTAAAGATTCATCAAAATTAGGACGATAATCAACTGTTTCTTTTTGAATATCTGCTAATAACTCCATAGACAACTTACTCATACGTGCTTCGGTATAACGCATGGCAGCGGCTCCATCCCCATCAATGGAACCAAAGTTTCCATGACCATCCACTAGCATATATCGAGTTGAAAAATCTTGTGCCATCCTAACCATGGCATCATAAATGGAACTATCACCATGGGGATGGTATTTTCCCATGGTATCCCCAACAATACGTGCAGACTTTCGATAAGGCTTGTCCGGGGATAGGTTTAACTCATCCATGGAATATAAAATTCGTCTTTGTACTGGCTTTAAACCATCTCGTACATCAGGTAATGCTCTTGATACAATTACGCTCATTGCATAATCAATATAGGATTTTCTCATTTCTTCTTGTATATCAACTGAGATAATCCGATCAAATTCTGTTTCATTAAATTGATCACTCATGATCAATCATAACCTCCTTATTCGTCCAACTTTTCTATTACCATAACCCTATTAAATATCTAGATTCTTTACATGTTTTGCATGTTCCTCAATAAATTCACGTCTAGGTTGGACTTTATCACCCATTAAGGTCGTAAAAATCTCATCAGCAGCTGCCGCATCCTCAATGTGTACTTGGATTAAAGTTCGAGTAGATGGATCCATGGTAGTATCCCATAATTGGTGAGCATCCATTTCTCCTAACCCTTTATATCGTTGAATATCTACTTTGTTTTCCCTTCCGATTTCATCTAAAATATCATCCAGTTGACGATCACTATAAGCATAATAAACTTTCTTATTTCGCTCCACTTTATACAAAGGGGGTTGTGCAATATAAACATGTCCATTTTGAATAAGAGGAGTCATATAACGATATAAGAATGTTAATAGCAAAGTACGAATGTGCGCTCCATCTACGTCTGCGTCTGTCATCAAGACAATTTTCCCATAACGAAGTTTAGAAAGATCAAAATCATCAGAAATTCCTGTTCCAAAAGCAGTAATCATGGCCTTGATTTCATTATTTCCCAAAATCTTATCCAAACGTGCTTTTTCTACGTTTAAAATTTTCCCTCGCAGTGGAAGAATGGCTTGGGTTTGGCGATCTCTGGCTAATTTGGCTGATCCTCCTGCTGAATCCCCTTCCACAATATAAATTTCACATTTAGCAGGATCCCGTTCTGAACAATCTGCCAGTTTTCCAGGTAAACTAGTGCTTTCCAATACATTTTTTCTTCTTGTTAAATCCCTTGCTTTCCTAGCTGCTTCTCGAGCTCTAGAAGCAACCACTGCTTTTTCTAAAATAATTTTACCTACAGAAGGATTTTGTTCTAAAAAAAATGTAAGTTGTTCTGATAAAACACCTTCTACTGCTCCTCTTGCTTCACTATTTCCTAATTTTTGCTTTGTCTGTCCTTCAAACTGAGGGTCTGATAATTTAATACTGATAACAGCTGTAATTCCTTCTCTAACATCGTCACCTGATAAATTTTTTTCCTGTTCTTTTAAAATATTGTTGTTTCTAGCGTACTCATTTAGGGTTTTTGTAAAAGCAGATTTGAATCCACTTAAATGGGTTCCGCCTTCTGGCGTATTAATATTATTTACAAAACAAAATATATTCTCTACATAAGATGTATTATGCTGTATAGCGACTTCTACATAAACTCCATCTCTTTCTCCTTCTGCATAAATAATAGGTTCATACAAAGTATCTTTATGCTTATTTAAATGAGCAACAAATTCTTGAATACCGCCTTCATAATGAAATGTTTTTTCTTTTTCTCTTCCTTGTCTCTCATCTTTTAATACAATAGTGAGACCTTTTGTAAGAAATGCCATTTCTTGCAATCTTTGACGTAAAATATCATATTGATATTCTAATTCTTCAAAAATTTCTGGATCAGGTTTAAATTGAACAAAAGTACCTTGTTGTTGTGTCCCTCCCACTACCGTTAAAGAATTAACTGCTTTTCCTCTTTCATATCGTTGTTCATGGATCTTACCATCTGTATGAATTTGAACGACTAACCATTCTGATAAAGCATTTACAACAGAAGCTCCAACCCCATGAAGTCCTCCTGAAACTTTGTATCCGCCACCTCCAAATTTTCCACCTGCATGAAGAATGGTAAAAACGACTTCAACAGCTGGAATTCCTCGTGTTGGATGAATTCCTATGGGAATTCCTCGACCATTATCCCGCACCGAGACAGAATTATCTTGATGTATGATTACTTCAATCCGATCACAAAATCCTGCCAGTGCCTCATCGATAGCATTATCTACGATCTCATATACTAGATGGTGAAGTCCTCTTGCTGATGTGCTTCCAATGTACATCCCCGGTCTTTTTCGCACAGCTTCTAAACCCTCTAATATTTGTATTTGGGTTTCATTGTATTCTGTTGACATATGTTACGCCTCCTATTTCCTTCACTGGCTATACACTTCTATTTTACGTTAAAGTATTCCCTATTCTTCGTTGAAGAGTAACAGAAGAAATAGGTGATAGATATAAAATCGTCTTTTCATTTTCTTCTGTAATAATAATGGATTTAGGGGAATCTTGAGAAATACTTTCAATCCAGCCTTTTTCCTTAGCTGTTTGAATAAATTCTTGTGTTATTTTTGACTTTTCTATTGTACTTATATTTAAAATACTAACCACACTTTTAGCCAATATTTCTCGATCTGATCCTATATGCAAAAACACGGAAAACTCTCCTTCCATTATACCGCCTATCCCAAGACAATGTATCTATTATATATTATTTTTTTTTGAGATACAACTATTTCCTTTGTTAATCCTATTGGGCCATCTTTTTAATGTTTCCTTCACAAACCTGGTAGAAAGTAGATGAATCAAATCTTTGAAAAATTAGATCCTCCACTCCTGTACATGTTAAAAAAGTTTGTAGATCCGATATATAATCCATCAAATAATACTGTCGATGGCGGTCTAGTTCTGATAGTACATCGTCTAGTAAAAGAACTGGAACATCTTTGATCGTTTCTTTCACTAATTCAATTTCTCCCAATTTTAGAGATAATGCTACACTTCGTTGTTGCCCTTGAGAACCATATAATCTGACATCCACCTGATTGATCCAAAAGGATAGATCATCTCGATGAGGACCTACTGAAGTATTTCCTTGATCAATGTCCCGTCCTCTGCTTTTTTTTAACTTGTTTCCATATTCATCCAGAGTTATATCTTTTTCGTATTGAATCACTAGAGATTCTTTTTGTCCTGTAATATGATGATGAATGGGTTGAATTTTTTCATTCAAATGTTGAACAAACTCTTGTCTTGTCTGAATAATCTGAGACCCTAAAGAAACCAACTGCTCATCCCAAATCGGTAACGTGTCTATTAATTCTGGTTTTTTTTGTAAAGATTTTAAAAGCTGATTTCTTTGTTTTAATAAACGATAATATTGTTGCAAGTTATAATAATATACAGGATAAAGTTGACATAATTCCATATCTAAAAAACGTCTTCGTTCTTTCGGGCCATTTTTAATCAAAGCCAAGTCTTCTGGTGAAAACATGACCACATGAAGAGTCCCTAACAATTGTCCCAACTTTTGAAGGGCCACTCCATTTAGGGCGGCTCCTTTTTTGCTATTTTTTTTCAAATGCATATCAATCTTTTGCTTTCCATGTTCTTTTTGTAAAAGAATTTGGATATGAGCTTCCTCTTGATTCCAATGAATCATTTCTCGATCATATTGGCTTCGATGGGAACGTCCTGTAGCACATAAGTAAATGGCTTCTAACAAATTGGTTTTTCCTTGGGCATTTTGTCCATAGAAAATATTTACTTTTGGATCAAATTCCATAGAAAGATGACTATAATTTCGAAAAAAGTCCAGCGAAAGGCTTTCAATATACATGGATTCTCACCTTATTTTTTCCTCATTTAAAGAGACTTTATAAATCTCTCCTGCCACTTCTACTTTATCTCCATGTCTAATTTTTTTTCCTCTCTCCGTAGCCACCTCTCCATTTACTTTTACTTTTCCATCTTGGATTAACCATTTTGCTTCTACACCAGATGAAACCACACTAGTATATTTTAAAAGCTGTGCTAATTTAATATACTCTGTTTGAATCTTAACAACCTCCATACCATCATCCTCTTTTCTTATTCTATCACACAAATACTTGAAAATAAAAAACTCGATAAAAGAAAAGTGCGGAGATCTTAAGATTCTGTCCGCACTTCGCTGTAACCCTATGCATTCAATCGAATCGGTAAAATCAGATATTTATATTCATCCCCTTCTATGGGTTGAATAATACATGGGCTCAAAGAAGATGTAAATTGAATTTGAATTTTTTCATCTTCGATAGCCCGAAGGGCATCAATTAAATAACGAGGATTAAAAGCAATGATTAAATCCTTTCCTTCCGCGTGAATAAGCAATTGTTCATATGCAGTACCTAACTCTGTATTTGAAGTAATCACTAGTTGATTTTGTGTAATCTCCATTTTAACAGGATTCTTTTTATTTTCTCTAGAAATCAAAGCAGCCCTTTCAATACTCATTAAAAGCTCCCTTCGGTCAACTTTGATTTTCGTTTCATAGTCTCCGGAGAAAATTTGTTCATATTTTAAGAACTCTCCTTCCAGTAATCGTGAAACCACAATGCTGTTTCCCAAATCAAACAAAACATGTTTATCTGTAAAATATAAAGAAACCATATCTTCTTCTTCAGAAGAAAGAATTTTACTAATTTCATTTAATGTCTTTCCAGGAACGACAACTTCAATTTGTTCATTCTCAATTGAGAGGCTTGTTTTTCGAAAAGAAACACGATACCCATCTACAGATACAATATGTAGTGATCCATTTTTTATTTCTAATAATTCACCTGTTAAGATTTGTCGAGTTTCTTCTACTGCTACAGAAAAAATAGTTTGCCGAATCATATCTTTTAATACCACTTGAGCTAAAGAAAATTGATTGTTTTTTTCTACTTCTGGTAATTGTGGAAACTCTACTCCAGGCTGACCAGCTATTTTAAATTGGGAGTTTTCGCATCGAATCGTTGTCATATTGTTTTCATCAACAGAAATTTCTACTATACTATCTGGAAGTTTTTTAACAATTTCTGAAAAAATTCTAGCTTCTAAGGCAACACTTCCTGGTTGTACAATGGTAGCATCTACCTGGCTTTCAATGCCTAACTCCAGATCGTTACTAACTAACTTGAATTTATTAGCATCTGCTTGTAGTAAAATACATTCTAATATAGGAAGAGTTGTTCGATTTGAAACAGCTTTTAATACTATATTGACTCCATTAACCAAATTTGTTTTATTACAGGTGAGTTTCATCATGTGAATAACTCCTTTCAACTTTATATAGTATATATAATAAAGAATTTTAGTATTGATAGTAATAGGGGCTGTGGATATGTGAATAAAACCTAAAAGCATTAAAATCTGTGGAAAAGCCGACAAGAATAACCCTGTGGATAATTTAAAATAAAACATAGACTTTTCCACAATAGTAACAAAAAATAAAAGGTGAACAAACGATCCACAATGTATTCACTGAATGTTCACAGGAAATATTTGTGTGTTTTTTACTTTCCTGTAATTTTCTTCTCTAGCTCATGAACTACTTTTTGAAGGTCTGGATCTTCTGCCATATCTTGTTGAATCTTGTCGCAGCCATGAATAATAGTTGTATGATCTCTTCCGCCAAATTTTTCTCCAATGCGGGGCAGGGAAAGATCGGTTAAAGTTCGACATAAGTACATGGCTACTTGCCTTGGAAAAGCAATATTTCTAGTTCGTTTTTTAGAACGTAAATCTTCAGGTTTTAATTTATAATAAGATGCTACAATTTCTTGAATTAATTCTGGTGTAATAACCCTTGGTTTATCACTAGAAATAAGATCTTTTAGAGCTTCATTAGCTAGTTCAATTGTAATTTCTTGATTGGCTAAATCAGAAAAAGCAATAATTCGATTGAGGGCTCCTTCTAGTTCACGAATATTTGAAATCACCGATTTAGCCACAAAAATAATAACATCATTGGGAATGGTAATTCGTTCTAATTCAGCTTTTTTGCGTAAGATGGCAATACGAGTTTCTAAATCAGGCGGTTGAATATCAGCAATCAGTCCCCATTCAAATCGAGAACGTAGCCGATCTTCTAATGTTTCGATTTCTTTTGGAGGACGATCACTAGAAATAATAATTTGTTTATTGGCTTCATGAAGTGTGTTGAAGGTATGAAAAAACTCTTCTTGGGTTCGTTCTTTGCCAGCAATAAACTGAATATCATCAATTAAAAGAACGTCAATATTGCGATATTTTTTTCGGAAATCTTCGTTTTTGTCATCTTTAATAGAATTAATAAGTTCATTGGTAAATTTTTCAGAAGATGCATATAATACTTTTGTGGAAGGCTTTTGTGATAAAATAAAATGGCCAATGGAGTGCATTAAATGTGTTTTTCCAAGTCCAACACCGCCATATAGAAATAAGGGATTATAAGCTTTAGCCGGAGCTTCAGCTACTGCTAAGGCAGCTGCGTGAGCCATTCGATTACTATTGCCAACAACAAAAGTATCAAAAATATACCGAGGATTAAGGTTACTCTGAGTATCTAGTGGGTCTGTTTTTTGTTTTGAATCTTGTTCTACCATTGCATTTGGTAAAACTAATTGGATTTCATATAGTTGATTAGTAGCTTGTTTGATGGAGTTTTCTAAAAGACGCATGTAACGTTGTTGTAAGATGTCTTTTGTGAAATCATCATAGGTTTCTATAAAGAGAGTATTTTCTTGGATTGAAAGAGGCTTTAATGACTGAAACCAAGTTTGATAGCTTACAGGAGAGGTTTCACTTTCCAAGATCTTAAGTACTTTTGCCCAAGAATGGGATAATTGATTTTCCATTTTTTCTTCCCCCTACAGGTTATATCTAGACTTTATTAGCAAGTAGATAGGATCTCGACAAATACGCTATTTTCGCTTCTATTATTAAAGTTGAAATCCTACCTAAATTTAGTTTTTTTATATTTATAGATATAAAAAACTCCTATGATTGACCTATATATTGTAGGAGTTTTGTGTTTTTACAGGGTTTTGATTTGTTTCATAGCTGATTATCTACACAAAAATACACAGCTTATACACAATGTGAAAAACAATATGCACAACCTGTAAATAATGTTGATATTTTAGAACTTTATGTAGTACAATAAAGGTAATACACAAATATGTGTATGAAATTATAGACAAGAGAAAGAAGATAAAGGTTATTGTTTTGTGATTTGTCTAAAAACTTATACACAAACTTATCCACAGGCTGTGTATAAGTTTTTAGTTTTAATGTTGTCCACATACTCTGTTATTATCATATCAAAAAAAATGGGGATAAGCAACAGGAAAAAGAAATATCCACAACCCAATAATTAACATTTTCACAGATAGCTTAAAAGGCTTTAGAAAACAGAATGAATAATTATAAATAAAGAATATATATGCATTAAAAATGAATAAGTATGCAAAAATCTTTTACTAATATTTATCATAAAGATTTTCTTGACGACAAGGGTGTTCTTGACTATAATTGTAATAGTGCTTACAATACGCCATTGTTCTATGAACTGGTTACTGAAAGAACAAAAGGAGGTGCTGAACATGAAAAGAACGTATCAGCCAAAAAAGAGACAAAGAAAAAGAGAGCATGGTTTTAGAAAAAGAATGAGAACAACAAGCGGAAGAAAGGTATTATCCAGAAGAAGAGCAAAAGGTAGAAAAGTATTATCAGCATAAGGCCGCAAGTAGTGTGGCCTTTTCTATATTATTTCTTTTCTATTAAAAGGAAAAGCAAAAATTTCAGAATTAAAGAGGAATTTTAATGAAACAGACGGAATCACTAAAAAAGACATTTGAATTTCGCAGGGTTTATACGAAAGGAACTTCGATTGCTAATCGTTTATTAGTTATGTATGTATTGAAAAATGGACAGCCTTATAATCGTTTAGGTATTTCTGTTAGTAAAAAGGTAGGAAATAGTGTAATCCGAAGCAGAGTGACTCGTTTAATCCGTGAAAGTTATCGTTTACAAGAAGAACAAGTGGAAATAGGATATGATATTGTTATTATTGCTCGTAATACAGCGAAAGAGGCTACTTATTGGGAAATTGATTCTGCTGTTAAACATTTATTTAAAAAACACAAAATAAAGAAAATCCTTTAATGATCCGATATAATTTATAATGAACCTATATTTTAGTAAGGAAAAGAAGAAAGAAGTGTGACCATGAAATATATCGATGGTATAGTACTTTTTATGGTAAAGGTGTATCGGAAGTATATATCTCCCTATAAACGACCTTGTTGTCGTTTTTATCCTACATGTTCACAATATATGTATGATGCTGTTGGAAAATATGGAGCCGTCAAAGGGGTCTATTTAGGTGTTAAAAGGATTTTTCGTTGTCACCCTTTTCATCCAGGAGGATATGATCCGGTTCCTTGATGAATAGATAAGCTAAACAGTGGATTGAAGGAGGAAATAAAGTGTTCAAATTTATTATCAGTCCTATTGCAAATCTGTTAGGGATTATTATGAATTTCATGTTTAATATGGTACATGCGGTTATTCCTACAGGTTCCTTAGGACTTAGTATTATTTTATTTACGATTTTTGTACGATTTATTTTGCTTCCCTTAATGATTAATCAACAAAAATCAATGCAGAGAATGCAAGAGATTCAGCCTCAAATTCAAAAAATTCAAGACAAGTATAAAAATAAAAAAGATCCTGAAGCACAACAAAAGATGAGTCAAGAAATGGCAGCTCTTTATCAAAAGAATAAGGTAAATCCATTAGGAGGATGCTTACCTTTATTAATTCAAATGCCTATTATTCTTGCCTTATTTCAAGTCCTCCGTTCTCCAGCCGTTTATATTCAACAAGTGGGAACCATTTACGCTCAATTGGCAGAAAATGTAATGAGTATACCAGGTTATGCTACTGTTTTAGAAACTTTTGCAAAGGCTAAACCAGGAGGAGCTTTTGATGCTACTTCTACTCAAAGTGTTGTTACATTATTATCCCAATTTCATACATTTGACTGGACACAACTTTTAGAACAATTAGGAAATATAGCATCCAATACACTGACTCAAATGGAAGTATTGATTACTCAATTAAAACAAATGAATTTTTTCTTGGGGATTAATTTAACAGATACACCTGGGATGACATTTCCAGGAATTTTGCTTCCTATTATCGCTGGTCTTACAACTTATTTGTCGACTAAATTTAATCCAAGTACTAATGCACAAGATAAGGATAAAGGCAAAGGTAAATCCAATGAATCTATGGCAGCACAAACACAAAATACAATGATGATTATGTTTCCATTCTTAACTGCTTTTATGACATATACCTTACCAGCAGGGTTAGGTTTATATTGGATAACTAGTAATGTGTTTCAAATATTCCAACAACTAGCAATTAATAAGAAGTTAAGTTCCAAAAAAGGAAAGGAGACTAGTTAAGTATGGAATTTGTTGAGAAAACAGGGAGAACAATTGATGAAGCAGTAACAGAGGCCTTGATTGAGTTGGGGGCTACAAGAGATGAAGTAGATATCCAAGTTTTGGAAGAAGGTGCAAAAGGTTTTTTAGGGTTGTTTGGAAGTAAGATTGCACGAGTACGGGTTTCAAAAAAAATCAAAACTGCTGGTGTTGCTACCCAATTCTTAAAGGATGTATTTAAGGCCATGGAGCTGGATGTCATGATTGAGGTAGAAGAAGAGGGCGAAGAGTTAGGGATTAATTTACAAGGCGATCAGATGGGTATATTAATAGGAAAAAGAGGACAAACTTTAGATGCCTTGCAGTATTTAGTAAGTTTAGTAGTAAATAAAGAAGAAGAAGAATATATTCGTGTAAAATTAGATGCAGAAAACTATCGACAACGGCGAAAAGAAACTCTAGAAAATTTAGCTAATAACTTAGCTAAAAAAGTGAGAAATACAAGACGGCGGGTAGTATTAGAACCAATGAATCCCTATGAACGAAGAATTATTCATTCTACTTTACAAGGGAATCCTTATGTAAAGACACATAGTGAAGGAGAAGAACCTTATCGAAAGGTAATCATCACTCCTCAATTAAAAGAGAAAAAGTATACAAAAACCCAGTGAAATCACTGGGTTTTTAAAACGTTAAGAAGGAGTTAATAGTATGATGGATCCAACAATTGCTGCGATTGCAACCCCTTTAGGTGCTGGAGGCATTGGCATTATACGAATGAGTGGGCAAGATGCTTTATCCATTGCAGATAAAGTTTTTAAGAGTAAAAGTAAAAAAGTACTTCAAGAACAAAGGTCTCATACCATTCATTATGGATGGATTATTGATCCAGATACCGAAGAGGTTATTGATGAAGTCCTAATGATGCTGATGAAAGGGCCGAATACCTATACGAGAGAAGATGTAATTGAGATTAACTGCCATGGGGGTATGATCGTTATACAAAAAATATTACAACTTCTCTTAAAGAATGGGGCTCAGTTGGCAGAACCAGGAGAATTTACAAAACGAGCTTTTTTAAATGGGCGTATTGACTTATCTCAGGCCGAAGCAGTTATCGATATTATTAATGCTCAGACGGAGTTATCTTTACAATCATCCATTTCACAGCTAGGTGGAACTTTATCTCAAAAAGTTAAAAACCTTAGACAAGAGTTATTAGAAATGATCGCTCATATTGAAGCTAGTATTGACTATCCAGAATATGATATGGAAGAGTTAACTTATGAGATGATTCAAAGTAAAACAGAAATGCTTCTAGATCAAGTAAATGATTTTATTCGTACAGCAGATACAGGACGAATGATACGAGAAGGAATACAAACGGTGATTATCGGTAAACCCAATGTAGGAAAATCATCCTTACTAAATGCTTTATTACGAGAACAGCGAGCCATTGTTACGGATATTCCAGGAACCACACGAGATGTATTAGAAGAATATATTACCATTCAAGGTGTTCCGCTTAAACTAATGGATACAGCAGGTATTCGTGAAACAGCAGATGTAGTAGAACAAATTGGTGTGGAAAAATCTAAAGAATGGATGACAAAATCAGACTTAGTTTTAGTTATGATGGATGCTTCTACTAAATTTACAACAGAAGATCATGAGATTTTTAAATTAATTGAAGGAAAGCGCTGTTTAGTATTGATCAATAAAACAGATTTACCTCGAAAATTAGATATAAAACAAGTTTTTGCTTATGTGGATAAAGAACAAATTTTAGAATTATCTGTAAAAGAAGGCGAAGGAATGGATCAGCTGGAGAATCGGTTGAGAGAAATGTTTTTTGCAGGAGAGATTAATGTAAAAGATGATGTGTTTATTACTAACGTTCGTCATAAAGATGCTTTAGTAAAAGCCAAAAGTAGTTTAGAGACTGTATTGGAAACTATTGAACTGGAGATGCCAGAGGATTGTTTATCCATTGATTTACAAAGTGCCTATGAGTATTTAGGTGAAATTACAGGAGAAACTGTAGGGGAAAGTATTATCCATCAAATCTTTAGCCAGTTTTGTTTAGGTAAGTAAGGAGGAATTACCGTGAAATATGATGCAGGAAAGGTAGACGTTATTGTAATTGGAGGTGGGCATGCAGGATGTGAGGCAGCTCTTGCTACAGCACGTTTAGGATTTTCAACCCTTGTTTTTGCTATTAGTTTAGATAGTATTGCCATGATGCCTTGTAATCCTAATATAGGAGGTACTTCCAAAGGACATTTAGTAAGAGAAATTGATGCTTTAGGGGGGGAAATGGGTAAAAATATTGATAAAACCTATCTCCAATCTAAAATGTTAAATACAGGTAAAGGACCTGCTGTTCATTCTTTACGTGCCCAAGCAGATAAAATTCGTTATTCTCTTGAAATGAAAAAAACATTAGAAAATACGGAAAATCTCAGAATTTATCAGGGAGAAGTTACAAATATTTTAGTTGAAAGTCAAAAAGTCATCGGAGTAGAAACACTAAGCGGAGCTATCTATACATGTAAAGCAGTGATTATTGCTACTGGAACTTATTTAAAGGCCCGTTGCATTTTTGGGGAAACCAGTGTTAATAGTGGACCCAATGGTTTACATGCGGCGAATCATTTAACAGAGTGTCTTAAAAATCTAGGAGTTGAAATCTATCGTTTTAAAACAGGAACTCCAGCTCGAATCGATGGAAAAACCATTGATTTTACTAAGATGGAAGAACAACCAGGAGATCAGGAAATTGTTCCCTTTTCTTTTGGTACTTCAAGAGAGAGTTTAAATCGAGAACAGATTTCTTGTTGGTTGACCTATACCAATGAAAAGACTCATGAGATTATTCGAAATAATTTACACCGTTCTCCCCTTTATGCGGGAGAAATCAAAGGAACAGGTGCTCGTTATTGTCCTTCGATTGAAGATAAAATCGTTCGTTTTGCAGATAAAGAAAGGCACCAAGTATTTTTAGAGCCAGAATCAGAATATAACAATGAATGGTATGTCCAAGGAATGTCTAGTTCTTTACCAGAGGATGTTCAAAGAGACATGTTACGTACATTACCTGGATTAGAAAATTGTGAAATTATGCGTGTTGGTTATGCCATTGAATACGATTGTCTGAATCCTCTCCAATTAAAACCTACTTTGGAATTTCAAAATATTGATGGACTTTTTAGTGCAGGACAAATGAATGGAAGTTCCGGTTATGAAGAAGCTGCTGCCCAAGGATTAATTGCAGGAATTAATGCAGCTCTTAAACTTCAGGGAAAAGACCCATTTATTTTAGATCGTTCGGAAGGATATATCGGGGTTTTGATTGATGATTTAGTAACAAAAGGAACACAGGAACCTTATCGTATGATGACTTCAAGGGCAGAATATCGTTTATTGCTACGTCAAGACAATGCGGATCTACGATTAACAGAAAGAGGTTATGAAATAGGATTAATCTCCAAAGAGCGATATGAGTATGTTCTACAAAAGAAACAACAGATTAAAGAAGAAATTGAAAGACTAAAACATACAAATGTGGGAACCAGCTTATCCGTTCAAAATTTTTTAGTTAAATATAAAAGTACTCCTTTAAAATCAGGTACTACGTTAGCTGAATTACTAAAACGTCCAGAATTAGATTATGATAAATTAAAAGAAATTGATTTTGAACGAAAGGAATTACCTTGGGATGTACAAGAACAAGTGAATATTCAGATTAAGTATGAAGGGTATATTCTCAGGCAGATGAACCAAGTGGAACAATTTAAAAAGTTAGAAACCAAAATGATCCCTGTAGATATTGATTATGATGATGTATACAGTTTACGAATTGAAGCAAAACAAAAGTTAAATCAAGTACGTCCTTTATCCATTGGACAGGCTTCTCGAATTTCAGGAGTCTCGCCTGCAGATATTTCTGTTCTATTGGTTTACTTAGAACAATATAGGAGGAGAAAATAATGGATTCAAAAGAAATGCTTGTACAAGGAAGTAAAGAGTTAGGCATTGTTCTTTCAGATGAGCAAGTCTCTCAATTTTACCAATACTACCAAGAGCTAGTAACCTGGAACCAAAAGATGAATCTAACGGCTATTACAGAAGAAAAAGAAGTCATAGTAAAACATTTTTTGGATTGTTTAACCCCGGCAGTTAATTTTGATTTTACAACTTGTACAACTCTTATTGATATGGGAACAGGGGCAGGTTTTCCAGGTATTCCTTTAAAAATTGCATATCCCCATTTGAAAATTACTTTAGTAGATTCTTTACAAAAACGAATCCATTTTTTACAAGAAGTAACAAAAGGGTTGGGGCTTGAAAATGTAGAATGTGTTCATGGTCGAGCAGAAGAATTAGGTCAAAATTCTATTTACCGAGAGCAATATGATCTTTGTGTCTCACGGGCTGTGGCTCACTTATCTGTTCTTTATGAGTATACCCTTCCATTTATTAAAACAGGTGGAGTTTTTTTGGCGTTAAAAGGACCCAATGTAAAAGAGGAATTAGAAGAAGGAAAAAAAGCATTACAAGTTTTAGGAGGACAATGGAAGCAAACTTGGATTATTTCACTCCCCTATAGTGATATTACTCATAGTATTGTTCAGATCAAAAAAGCTAGACATACACCGACACAATACCCAAGAAAAGCAGGAAAACCGAGTAAAAGTCCTATTATATAAGTGAAATGTAAAAATAACTAAGATAAATGTAGAAATAAAAAGTTTTTTAAAATTCTGACAAAATATTACCCAAGGTAAAAGTATGCTATACTATGTATAAAATGAGAAAAAATCGTCATCTTTACGATGGTTGATTGGATCTAAAAATGGAGTTAATGGAAGAAATGGGGGAGGAAACGTGTTACAAATGTCAATGAATACAATATCGGAACAATCCATTGCCTACATCCCAGTTGATAAAGTAAGACCCAATCCTTACCAACCGAGAAGAACTTTTGACAAAATGGGTTTAGAAGAATTGGCTATTTCCATACGAGAATTTGGTGTTTTACAGCCCATTAGTGTTAGGTACATTAATGGTACTAGTTATGAACTAGTGGCGGGAGAACGTCGCCTTCGCGCTTGTAAAATGATCGGTTTAGAAACCATTCCAGCAGTGATTATGAATTTGACAGATCGAGATAGTGCTTTATTAGCATTAATAGAAAATTTGCAACGAGAAAATTTAAGTTTTTTAGAGGAATCAGAAGGGTACGCAAATCTGATTCGGGATTATGGTTTAACTCAAGAAGAATTAGCCATGAAAGTAGGTAAAAGTCAATCTACCATTGCTAATAAAATGAGACTTTTAAAATTAGCTCCTTTGGTAAAGAAAGTTATTATTGATCATGATTTATCGGAACGGCATGCTCGTGCTTTATTAAAATTACCAGATGAACAATTGCAGCTTAAAGTATTACAAAAGGTAATCCATGAAGGCTTAACAGTAAAGAAGACAGAAGAATTAGTAGATAAAGCCATTCAACATCTTATGGATGAGTCAAAAG
>JAAYNZ010000012.1 GCA_012520595.1 Candidatus Epulonipiscium sp.
ATCCAATACAATAAAACAGTTATAGAAAAGTTCGTTAAAATATATGAGGTGAGTGAAGGCAGATGCAGACAAAGTATATTTTTGTAACGGGAGGCGTTGTATCCGGATTAGGTAAGGGGATTACAGCAGCTTCCCTAGGACGGTTATTAAAAGCTAGAGGACATCAAGTAACGATGCAAAAATTTGATCCCTATATTAATATTGATCCAGGAACCATGAGCCCTTATCAACATGGGGAAGTATTTGTTACAGAAGATGGAGCTGAAACAGACTTAGACTTAGGTCATTATGAGCGGTTTATTGATGAAAATTTAAATCAATATAGTAATATTACTACAGGCAAAATTTATTGGTCTGTATTAAATAAGGAACGCAAAGGTGAATTTTTAGGTGCAACGGTACAAGTCATTCCTCATATTACCAATGCCATTAAAGATCGAGTCTATCGTTTGGGAAAATCAGGGCAATCTGACATTGTCATTACCGAAATTGGTGGAACTGTAGGAGATATTGAAAGTTTACCTTTTTTAGAAGCCATTCGACAAGTAGCTACTGATGTAGGTCGAGAAAATGTTTTATACATTCATGTTACACTTATTCCTTATCTTGCAAAATCAGGAGAGATGAAAACAAAACCAACTCAGCATTCGGTAAAAGAACTTCGATCCATTGGAATTCAACCGGATATTTTAGTATGTCGAACAGAATATCCTTTATCTCAAGATATGAAGGAAAAAATGGCTCTTTTTTGTAATGTAGAGAAGGATTGTGTTATTCAAAATTTAGATGCAGAAACATTATATGAAGTTCCTTTAATGATGGAAGAAGAAGGACTAGCTAATATTGTTTGTCGAAAATTACACATGGAATGCAAAGAACCGGATTTAGTAGAATGGAGACAAATGGTAAATAGAGAAAAGGAAATTAGTAATGGAGTGAAAATAGCTCTTGTAGGAAAATATGTAGAATTACATGATGCTTATATCTCCATCGTAGAATCGTTAAAACATGCAGGTATCTACCATGGTATTGAAGTAACTATTGACTGGGTTAATGCAGAAGAACTTAATGAAGAGAATGTGAAAGATTATTTAAGAAATGTACATGGAATTATAGTTCCTGGTGGTTTTGGTGATCGTGGAGTAGAAGGAAAAATTGCAGCCGTATCTTATGCCAGAACAAATAAAATTCCTTTTTTAGGGATTTGTTTAGGAATGCAATGTGCAGTTATTGAGTTTGCAAGAAATGTATTGAATTGGAAAGATGCACATAGTGCAGAACTGATGCCAGAAACCACCCATCCTGTTATTGATCTAATGCCAGAGCAAAAAGATGTAGATGGATTAGGAGGAACCATGAGGCTCGGTGCTTATCCATGTAAAATTGAAAAAAATACATTTGCTTATGTTGCCTATAATACAGATTTAATTTATGAACGCCATCGTCATCGATATGAATTTAATAATGAATATCGTAGGGCCATGGAAGAGGCCGGCCTTCGTATTAGTGGAGTTTCACCAGATGAACATTTGGTAGAAATGGTAGAAGTTTCTGATCATCCTTGGTTTGTAGGCGTTCAGTTTCATCCAGAATTTAAATCAAGACCCAATCGAGTTCATCCTCTTTTTAGAGATTTTGTAGGTGCTAGTTTGCAACAGTTGCCTAAATAAAATAAAATATAGCCTGTTCCTAGGAACAGGCTATATTTTATTTTTTTACTGATTTAATACCTACAATGAAGATTCCTGCTAACTCAACTTTTACCATCTTTTTAGTAGGTAGTTTTTTAAAGACCTTATCATCACATAATAAAGTCATCACTTGTGGACCTATTTTCGCTTTTACCAAAGGCATTTTTCGAAAGCGATACATTTTAGGAACTTGATCAACTACCATTTTAGGTAAATTGGCTTTTGTAATTTTTTCTTTTTTCTTATCAATGACGAGAATGGATGTGACCACTTTATGCTGATTAATAAGTGCTTGCTGTTGGTCCATTTTTGTTTGGAGTTTTCTGCCAACAAAGTACAATCCTACTAATACTCCAGCGATCACTAATAATACAATTAAAATAATTTGCCATATAGCCAATTTGCGTCCTCCTTTATGCTGACAAAATCTATGTATGTTTATTGTACCATTGAATAATAAAATAGCAAATAGAAAATAATTTTATTTGAAAATAAAAACTTTTTTATATAAAATCTGATATAATGAAGTATACTATGCAAGGGGGAGATTTTTATGAACCTTACAGAAGTGATTCTTTGGTTTTTAAGAAACATTTTATTTATTAATATTTTATTAGCCATTTTAATTGTTTTTTTTGAAAGACGAAATCCGACCAGTGTATGGGCTTGGCTTATGATCTTATTTTTTATTCCTATTGTAGGTTTTATCCTTTATTTGTTTTTAGGACAGGACCTGAGAAGGAAAAAAATGTTTAAAGAAAAAGAAGAAGAAGATCAAATGCAAAATATGATTCATATACAGGAACAAAGTTTATATGATAATGAGTTTCAGTTTTATGATCCAGAACTGGAGTCTTTTAGGGATATGGTTCATTTTCATCTTAAGAGTAATAATGCATTGTATTCTTCTAATAATAGTGTAAAGATTTTAGTAGACGGCGATGAAAAATTTCATCATTTAATTGAAAGTATAAGAAATGCTAAGCAGTATATTCATATGGAATATTATATTATTCGTAATGATGCTTTAGGAAAAGAAATTGTATCCCTTTTGGCGGAAAAAGCAGCAGAAGGTGTGGAAGTAAAACTTCTCTATGATGGTATGGGATGTATTTGGTTGCCAAGGAAGTTTTTTAATCCAATTATTAAAGCAGGAGGACAAGTATGTGCTTTTTTCCCACCCTTTATTCCCTATTTAAATTTAAGAATGAACTTTCGTAACCATAGAAAAATCTGCATTATTGATGGACAAGAAGGATTTGTAGGTGGTCTTAATATTGGTGTGGAATACTTAGGATTATCAAAAAAATTTGGTTATTGGCGAGATACTCATTTATTGATTCGAGGTCATGCTGTAGATAGTTTGCAGGCACGTTTTTTATTAGATTGGAATTTCTCTTCCATTCAGAATAAAATCACAGATCGAAAACCTTATTTTCCAGAAAAATCACAAGTGGGAAATACGGGAATACAAATTGTATCTAGTGGGCCGGATTCAAAATGGCATGGAATAAAAAATGGATTTATTAAAATGATTATGGAAGCAGAAAAAAATATTTATATTCAAACACCTTATTTTGTTCCTGATGATAGTATTTTAGAAGCTCTAAAAGTAGCTGCTTTGTCAGGAGTCGATGTACGAATTATGATTCCTAATAAACCGGATCATCCTTTTGTCTATTGGGCTTCTTTATCTTATATTGCGGAACTCTTGCAAGCTGGAGCACGTTGTTATACGTATGAAAAAGGTTTTATTCACTGTAAAACCATGACAGTAGATGGTTTAGTGAATACGGTAGGAACAGCCAATATGGATATTCGAAGTTTTAAATTAAATTTTGAAGTAAATGCCTTTGTTTATGATCCTGCTGTGACAAAAAAACTAGAAAAAATTTTTATCCAAGATATTCAAGATAGTGAAGAAATAACCATAGAGAAATATAAGAAAAGACCTTATTGGATTCGTTTTAAAGAATCCATTTCACGCTTGTTATCCCCAATTTTATAAGAAATTTTGATTTCCCGTTTCATATATTAATTTTCCTAGTTTGCCAAAGGAATGATAGTATGGGTTTCGTGAAAAAAACAAACAATAACAACGAAATCTAATATAAAAGGAGGATTTATTTATGAAACGCACAACAAAGTTTGTAATAGCAGGAACCTTTGCAGTAAGCTTATTACTACCAGGTTGTACGAATAGAACTGTAAGAAATACTCCTTATGGTATGTATGATACACGAAATCGAACCACTTATGATAATCGAGTCAATGATGGTTTAACCTATGACAATCGAACTTATGATAATTTAACTTATGACAATCGAGCTTATGACGGATTAACGTATAATGTTCCTAATTATACGGTAAGTCCTACAGATCAAGACTTATCTAGGAGGGTGACAACCCAACCCAGTACAACGGTAGTTCCTAAGACAACGACAACACCAAGTACGACGACAACCACTCCAAGAACGACAACAACTACGACTCCTAATACGACAACAACGACAGCCCCAAGAACGACAACAACTACGACTCGATAAATAAAAAATTTTTTTGAAAACCCTATTGATAATATGTCGATAGGGCTTTTTTTTTGTCAAAAATGGATTGTTCCCCATAATAAACTATGGTAAAATAAATAAAGATATGGAATACAATAGAATGAGACATAAAACAGGAGGCTTATCATGGGGAACAAAAGAAAAGGGTATTATAAGTATATACAATGGTTAGCTGTGTTAACATTTGTCATAGGCTTGATAACTGGATGTGATGCACAACCAACTTTTAAATATGTAGAAGATGCTTTTGAAGAAGAAAAAGGTACAGAAAAAGATACAGAAGAAAAACAAGAAGATGTGTTAGAAGAAAAAGAGATAAATATAGAGAAACAAGAGGAAAAAGAAGAAGAAAAAAAAGAAAAAAAAGAAAAAAAAGAAGAAAAAAAAGAAGAGACAGAACAGCCAGCTGAAGAGCCAAAAAAGACCCAAGAAGATAAAAAACAAGAATCGGAGGGAGAAGAGTTGGTTGTAGATAATCCAGATGATATTTTAGTGTGGGTCAATAAAGAGCGAAATTTACCTAAAGATTATATTCCAGAAGATTTAGTCGTACCCAATGTAAAATTTTCTTTTGAAGGAGAAAATGAGAAAAAATATTTAAGAAAAGAAGCTGCAGAAGCTCTTGAAAATTTATTTGCAAAAGCAGTGGAAGATAAGATTGATATAGTAGCTGTTTCTGGCTATCGTTCATATGCAAGGCAAGAAAGTATTTTTAATTGGAATGTAAAGCAAAAGGGTTATGAAGAAGCAAATAAGGTCAGTGCAAGACCTGGACAAAGTGAGCATCAAACAGGATTAGCTATGGATGTATCTTGTAAAGAGGTTGGATATGATTTAGTAGAAGCTTTTGAAGATACAAAAGAAGGAGTTTGGCTTAAAGAGAATGCTCATCAATATGGCTTTATTATTCGGTATCCAAAAGATAAAGTGGAAATTACGAAGTATTCTTATGAACCTTGGCATATTCGATATGTGGGGGTAGAAGTGGCACAGTATATTTATGAGGAACAAATCACACTAGAAGAATATTTTGAATTACCATAAATAAAATATAAACAAAATATAAATAAAAACCAAGGGATTAGATATTCCCTTGGTTTTTATTTAATAATTCATCAATCATAGAATGACGAAGATGATACAGTTTTTCTGATAAATCTACAGGGATGGTATGTGGACGATGAAATCTTCTGCATTCTTCCCACAGAGTAGAGAGTTCTTCTTGGCAGTATGTGCGAATATCCATAGTATGAGGAGAATCATAGATACACTCTCCTTTTAAAAAGATAGGTACTAGTAATTCACGAACTTCATAGGTATGGGGTGCCAGGGTCATCTTTTTCCATGTGTTTTCAGGATCAAATAAGGTAAGGGGTTGGGTTGTATCGATTTCTTCTTCCTGTAAAGTAATGAGATCTGCTTTAATTTTTTTCGTTTCTTTATCATAAATGCGGAAGATCTTTTTAACTCCTGGATTTGTAACTTTTGCAGGATTTTCAGAGATTTTCATTTTGGGAATCATGTGACCATCTTCCATAATATGAGCAGACAGTTTGTAGACACCTCCAAAAGAAGGACAATCTTGAGAAGTAATCAGTCTTGTACCGACTCCCCATAGAGTAATTTCTGCTCCTTGCAGTTTAAGATCACGAATCACATACTCATCTAAATCACCGGAAGCACTAATAATAGCATGGGGGAATCCGGCTTCATCTAACATTTTTCTTGCTTTTTTAGATAAGTAAGCAAGATCACCACTATCTAAGCGAATACCTAATAGTTTAGGCTCGATTCCTTGTTCTCGTAGCTCTTGGAAAACCTGAATTGCATTGGGTATACCAGAATGTAAGGTATCATAGGTATCCACTAATAAAATACAATTATGAGGAAAAAGCTTAGCATATTCTCGAAAAGCAGTCAGTTCATCGGGAAAACTCATAACCCAACTATGGGCATGGGTACCTTTTACAGGAATATCAAACAGTTGTCCTGCCAGTACGTTAGAAGTACCGGTACACCCTCCAATGACAGCAGCTCTTGCACCGTAAGTACCCGCATCTGGCCCTTGAGCCCTTCGAAGGCCAAATTCCATAATGCCATCTCCTTGGGCAGCCCAAGCAACTCGGCTCGCTTTTGTGGCAATAAGACTTTGGTGATTAATGATATTTAGAAGAGCTGTTTCTAGAAGTTGTGCTTCAATAATAGGAGCTTGAATTCGTACGATAGGTTCCATGGGAAAAACAACAGTTCCTTCTGGAATAGCGTACATATCTCCTGTAAAATGAAAGTTGGCTAAGTATTCTAGGAAATCATCAGAAAATAAATCTAAACTCTTTAGATAAGCAATTTCTTCTTCGCCAAAGCGAATATTTTTTATGTATTCAATGGCTTGTTGTAGCCCAGCTGCAACAGCATAACTGCTATCGTAAGGGTTTGAACGGTAAAACATGTCAAAGACCACTTGCTGTTGGGAAATGCCAGTCTTATGATATCCTTGCATCATGGTTAGCTGGTATAAATCCGTTAGCAATGTCCAATTAGGGTTTTGCATGTTATACAGCACATCCTTTCTATGGTGTCTCTTTGAAGAATTTGTTTTTAGATTGGCTTTATTATATCACACATCAAGAAGAACAACACAAAAATTATAAAATTTTATTCCCTTTATTGTTTTTTGAACCATGGTATAATAAGATAAATAAAAATATATATCATTGTAATGAAAGGGGGCTTTGCATGGACGTATCATCATACCAAATAAATCAGTTTTATTTTTTAGGAACGACGGTTATCATTATTATTCAAATTCTTTTGATTGTTTTTTTGCTTTTTAATATGATTCGTCGAAAAAAAGCAGAAAAAGAAGCAACAGAAATAAAAAATAATTTACAAGAAAGTTACCAGGAATTAGAAGCCACTCATAGTCAATTGATTGCTAGTGAGCAGGAACTTCATAAGCAGTTTTTGGAAATTCAGCAAAATCGAGAGGCTTTGCGGATTAGTCGAGAACGATATCGCTTGGCTACAGAGGGGGCTTATGACGGCATATGGGATTGGGATTTTATCACAGATACGATTTTTATTTCTTCTCGGGGTAAAGAAATGTTAGGATTTTCAAAACAACAAAAATTATTTGCCTATGAGGATTTTTTTAATAAAATTTATAAGGAAGATCAAAATATCATGAGTGAAGCTTTAGCACAGCACTTGTACCAAGAGATTCCTTATTTTGAAGTAGAACAGAGAATGGAGATTGATGGAGGTGTTTACCAATGGTTTAGCATTCGAGGCAAAGCAATTTTTGATAAGAACGGGGATCCTCTACGAATGGCTGGTTCTATCACCAATATTCACGAACATAAGCAAGCGGAAGCCATCATTGAACACATGGCTTATTATGATTCATTAACAGGACTTCCTAATCGAACCTTTTTTTCTATTAACTTAGCAAAGGTTCTAGAGGAAAACAAGAAAGCCGGAGATTGGGTAGCCGTTTTTTTTGTGGACATCGATAATTTTAAAACGGTAAATGATTCCATTGGTCATAGTTTTGGGGATGAACTTCTTCAACAGGTGGCAAAATTGCTAAAACCTTTTGCTCAAGAAGATTTTTGTGCAAGGTTAGGAGGCGATGAGTTTGTTCTTATTTTGCCCAAGATACAATCCAAAGAAGAAATAGAACAAGTTGCCAAGAATATTCTTACTTCTTTTGAGGAGCCTTTTTGTTTAGATCAAAGAGAGTTCTTTATTAGCGTTAGTATTGGGATTGCGGTAGCACCTCAAGATGGAGAAGATGGAGAAATATTATTAAAAAATGCAGATGCTGCCATGTATAATGCAAAACAAGCGGGTAAAAATACATATCGACGTTATGATGAGTTTTTACATCTTCAGATCTTAAAGAAAATAGAGATGGAAAATGATTTAAGAAAAGCCATTGAAGGAGAAGAGTTTGAACTTTATTATCAGCCACAAGTAGACCTAAAAGATACGAATAGTATCAGTGTAGAAGCCCTTATTCGTTGGAATCACCCTACAAAAGGAATGATACCACCAGGAGAATTTATTGAATTAGCAGAAGAAACGGGACTTATTGTACCCATTGGAAAATGGGTTCTTGAAGAAGCCTGTAAGCAAATGAAGCAGTGGAAAGAACAACAAGTAGGGATACAATACATTGCTGTTAACTTATCACCTAGGCAATTCCAAGATCGACATTTAATCGATACCATTGAGAAAATGCTACAGGCTTATAACTTGAAATCTTCTGATTTAGAATTTGAAATTACAGAAACTGTAGCTATGGAGGATATCGAATATACAATTAAAATGTTGCAAATTTTAAAAGAAATGGGCTTTAAGATTTCTTTAGATGATTTTGGTACAGGTTATTCTTCCATGAATTATTTAAAGAAACTTCCCATTGACAGTGTGAAGATTGATCGTTCTTTTTTGACTGACGTGATGGATGGAGATGAAGGACAGCGATCCATTATTCAAGCTGTAATTACCTTATCTCATGCTAATGACTTAACAGTTGTAGCAGAAGGGGTTGAAACAAAAGAACAATTAGACTTTCTAAGAAAAGAACATTGTGATAAGGCCCAAGGTTATTTTTTTAGTCGTCCTCTTCCAGCAGAAGAATTGGAGGTTATTGTAAAAAAATACCCCTTTACAAAATAAGTTTTTCTTTATATAATATTATAATATGTAGGTATATGGAGTAAACACAGAGAAAGGGCAAGTACATATTTTTTTAAGGTATAGCGAGTTGGGGATGGTGAAAGCCCAATCCAATGGAAAGTATGGAAAATCTCCCTGGAGTGGCAGACCGAAATAAGAGAGTAGGCTCTGACGGAATTCCGCCGTTATAGGAACCCATATGATAGTGTATGGAGTGAGGTGGGCACTAAGGTGCCAAATCAGGTGGTAACGCGAAAACTCTTTCGTCCTGTATAGGATGAAAGAGTTTTTTTAATAATAAAGGAGGTACGAGCGTGTATAAAAAAGTATCAACAGATTTAAATTTTGTTCAACGAGAAAAAGAAATATCACAATTTTGGGATCAAAACAAAGTTTTTGAAAAAAGCATTGAAATGCGAAAAGAAGGTCCTACCTTTACTTTCTATGAAGGTCCTCCTACAGCCAATGGAAAGCCCCATATTGGACATGTTCTTACTCGGGTAGTCAAAGACATTATCCCACGTTATAAAACCATGAAGGGATATAAAGTACTTCGAAAAGCAGGTTGGGATACTCATGGTCTTCCTGTAGAGCTAGAGGTAGAAAAAAACTTAGGTATTAGTGGAAAACCTCAAATTGAAGAATATGGCGTAGAACCTTTTGTTCAAAAATGTAAAGAAAGTGTATGGAAATATGAAAAAGAATGGAGAAGAATTAGTGAACGAGTGGGCTATTGGGTAGATATGGATGCCCCCTATGTAACCTATCATAATGAATACATTGAATCAGTATGGTGGGCATTAAAGCAAATTTGGGACAAAGGACTTTTGTATAAAGGACATAAAATTGTACCTTATTGTCCACGATGTGGAACTTCTTTATCCAGTCACGAGGTGGCTCAAGGGTATAAAGATGTAAAAGAAGCTTCTGTTTATGCTAAGTTTGCTGTTAAGGGAGAAGAAAACACCTATCTTTTAGCTTGGACAACCACTCCTTGGACCTTACCTTCTAACGTAGCCTTAGTAGTGAATCCTAAGGAAACCTATGTAAAAGTACAATGTGGAGAAGAAAAATATATTTTAGCAGAAGCTTTAGCTTCTACGGTTCTAGAGCAGGAATATGAAGTATTGGAGTCTATGGTAGGAACGGATTTGGTTGGCGTTTCTTATGAACCTTTATTTTCTTTTGCAACAGTGGATAAAAAAGCCTATTACGTAGTAGCGGATTCCTATGTTACTTTGACAGATGGTACAGGAATTGTTCATACGGCTCCTGCTTTTGGGGAAGATGATGCTCGGGTAGGGCGAGAAAATGATTTGCCTTTTGTTCAATTGGTTAATGAACAAGGAAATTTTGTAGAAGCAGTAAAACCTTGGGCAGGTATGTTTGTCAAAGAAGCAGATCCCCTTATTATCGAAGATTTAAAAGAGAAAAATCTACTTTATAAAACAGAGGATTATGAACATGCTTATCCCCACTGTTGGCGATGTGATACACCTTTATTGTACTATGCAAGGGATACTTGGTTTATTCGAATGACCGCCGTTCGAGATCGACTTTTAGCCAATAACGAAAAAATCAATTGGTTACCTGATAATATTAAACATGGTCGTTTTGGAAATTTCTTAGATAATGTTATTGATTGGGGACTTAGCCGAGAAAGATATTGGGGAACTCCTTTACCGATTTGGGAATGTTCTTGTGGTCATCGTCATGTGATTGGAAGTATTGCAGAGTTAAAAGAAATGGGAGAAAATGTACCAGACGATATTGAACTTCATAAGCCCTATATCGATCATGTACACCTTCATTGTCCAAAGTGTAAAACAGGAATGATGAAACGAGTCAGTGAAGTCATTGATTGTTGGTTTGATTCTGGAGCCATGCCTTTTGCTCAATGGCATTATCCTTTTGAAAATGAAGACATTTTTAAAGATAATTTCCCAGCGGATTTTATTAGTGAAGCAGTGGATCAAACTCGAGGTTGGTTCTATACTTTACTTGCTATTTCAACGTTATTATTTGATGAACCACCCTATAAAAATGTAATTGTCCTTGGTCATGTACAAGACCGAAATGGTTTAAAAATGAGTAAGCATATTGGAAACGTAGTAGATCCTTGGACCGTATTAGACAAACAAGGTGCCGATGCAGTTCGATGGTATTTTTATACCAATAGTGCTCCTTGGTTACCTAGTCGTTTTTATGATGAGGCTGTCAGTGAAGGACAACGTAAATTTATGGGTACTTTTTGGAATACCTATGCTTTTTATGTACTATATGCTAATATCGATGAATTTGATCCTACACAATATACATTGGATTATGAAAAGCTTTCTTTAATGGACCGTTGGGTTTTATCTAAACTACAATCCTTAATTCAATATGTAGATCAAAACTTAGAAAACTATCGTATTATTGAAGGGGCACGAGCTATTCAAGATTTCTTAGATGATGTAAGTAATTGGTATGTTCGAAGAAGTCGAGAAAGATTTTGGCAAAAAGATATGCCTCAAGATAAAATAAATGCCTATATGACTTTATATACTGTATTAGTGGAAACAGCTAAGGTAGCTGCTCCTTTTGTTCCTTTTATGACAGAAGAAATCTACAGAAATCTTGTGAAGAGTGTGGATAAGTCTGCTCCAGAAAGTATTCATTTGTGTGATTATCCACAGGCTCAATCTTCTTGGATCGACAAAGAACTAGAAAAAAATATGGATTTAGTGTTACAAATTGTTGTCCAAGGTCGGGCTTGTCGAAATACAGCAGCCATTAAAAATCGTCAACCCATTGGTAAAATGTACGTTAAATCAGATTTTGAACTACCAAAAGATTTTCAAATTCTAGTTCAAGAAGAATTGAATGTAAAAGAAGTTCATTTTACAGAGGATGTACAAGATTTTACAACCTATTCTTTTAAGCCTCAACTAAAGACTGTAGGACCTAAGTATGGAAAGCAATTACCTGCCATTCGAGAGGCCTTAGATCATGTAGATGGTAATGTAGCTATGGCTCAGCTTCGTCAAGGAAAGCCTTTATCTTTTACATTACAAGGGCAAGAAATTATCTTGACAGAAGAAGATCTATTAATCGAAGCTGTGGAAAAAGAAGGTTTTGTAGCAGAGACAGACCAAAATGTAGCGGTGGTATTAGATACGAACTTAACACCTCAATTGATTGAGGAAGGTTTTGTTCGAGAAGTGATTAGTAAACTTCAAACCATGAGAAAAGAGGCTGGCTTTGAAGTACAAGATCATATTTTAGTATATTATAGAGATAATGATCGTATTGAACAAGTTATTAAAAATAATGAAGATTTGATTAAGCAAGAAGTGTTAGCCAAAGAAATAGGCCAAGGATCAGGAGAAGGCTACGAAAAACAATGGAATATTAATGGAGAAACTGTTATTTTTACAGTGCAAAGATAGCATAAAAAAAGAAGGTAAGAATCTGATGGATTTCTACCTTCTTTTTTTTTATAATTTTCTACTTAGTTGCATACTATAGATATGTAATCCTTAAAATGAAAACAGGGGAACAAAAGTCACGTGATATTGATAAGGATTTTAGAATGGAGGACGTGAACCAATTGAGTATAAACAAAGCAATGTTTAAAGAAAAATTCAAGCAAAATGTAAAAACTCTATTTAGAAAGACCCCTTCTTCTGCTTCAGATCAGGAATTGTATCAAGGATTGGCTTATACCATACGAGATCTTATTATGGATCCATGGATGGCGACTCATCAAGCCTATGAAAAAAAGAGGGTAAAACAAGTATATTATCTATCCATGGAGTTCTTACCAGGGCCTTTACTTGGAAATTATCTATTGAGCTTACATCTTTACGATGTAGTGGAAGAAAGCTTAGAAGAAATGGGTGTTTCTTTAGAACGAATGGAACAAATGGAGCCGGATCCTGGTTTAGGAAATGGTGGATTAGGACGATTAGCAGCTTGCTTTTTAGATTCGTTATCAACTTTAGAATATCCTGCTTATGGTTGTGGCATACGGTATCGTTATGGTATTTTTGAACAAGAAATCAAAAATGGGTACCAGATAGAGAGACCAGATCAGTGGTTAAAGTATGGGAATCCATGGGAAGTAAAAAGACCTGAATATACAGTAGAAGTTAAATTTAAGGGAGAAGTAAAGACTACCATAGATCAAGAAGGAAAACACCATTTTACTCTTGTTAACTATCAATCGGTTTTTGCTGTTCCTTTTGATATACCGATTCTAGGTTTTCGAAATAATATTGTTAATACTCTACGCTTGTGGGATGCTCAAGCTGTACAATCTTTTGACTTAAAAAAATTTGAACAAGGAGAATATCAAAAGGCAGTAGAAGAACAAAATTTAGCCGAAACCATTGTAAAGGTTTTATACCCTGCTGATTTGCATGAACAAGGAAAGGAATTGCGATTAAAGCAGCAGTATTTCTTTATTTCTGCTACCGTTCAGCAAGTGATTCAAAAGTTTAAACAACAAGGGGAAGAGGTTCGGAATTTACCTTATCAAGTAGCTTTCCAATTAAATGATACTCATCCTGCGGTAGCCATTCCGGAATTAATGAGAATACTGATGGATCAAGAAGGACTTTCATGGGAAGAGGCTTGGGATATTACGACTCGTACTTGTGCTTACACGAATCATACTGTGATGACAGAGGCTTTAGAAATGTGGCCCGTAGGATTGTTTTCTCGGCTACTTCCAAGAGTATATCAAATCATTGAAGAAATTAACCGACGTTTTTGCCTATCGTTACAAGAAAAAGGTTATACGGATCAACAAATATATCGAATGGCCATTATCGCAGATGGACATATTCGAATGGCTTATTTATGTATTGTAGGAAGCCACGCTGTAAATGGGGTAGCAAGGCTTCATACAGAGATTTTAAAACAGCAATTACTAAAAGATTTTTATCAATTAACACCTGAAAAGTTTCATAATAAAACCAATGGGATTACCCAGCGAAGGTGGCTTCTTCATGCAAATCCTAAGCTAGCAGATTGGGTTACCCGGCGGATCGGTGATGGGTGGATGACAGATTTAAAACAAATAGAAGCTTTACGCTCTTATGCTAAAGATACAGAAGCTCAAGCACAATTTATGGGAATTAAGCATGAAAACAAATGTCGTTTAGCTCGATATATAA
Source organism: Candidatus Epulonipiscium sp. (assembly GCA_012520595.1). Taxonomy (GTDB): domain Bacteria; phylum Bacillota; class Clostridia; order Lachnospirales; family JAAYNZ01; genus JAAYNZ01. The sequence continues at coordinate 14,104 of JAAYNZ010000012.1, forward strand.
AAGAACATAATGATATTTATGTAGACCCTTATTCTATTTTTGACATTCAGATTAAGCGATTGCATGAGTATAAACGGCAACTTCTTAATGCCCTCCATATTTTATATTTATACAACCAACTAAAAACGAATCCTCATTTTGATTTTTATCCAAGGACATTTATTTTTGGAGCAAAGGCTGCTTCGGGGTATGTTAGGGCTAAACTTATTATTAAACTTATTAATAATATTGCTCAAGTGATTAATTCGGATCCGGTAACAAAAGAGCAGTTACAAGTTGTATTTATTAAAAACTACCGAGTATCCAATGCAGAAGTTTTAATACCTGCTGCAGATGTGAGTGAACAAATTTCTACAGCAGGTAAAGAAGCTTCCGGCACAGGAAATATGAAATTTATGCTTAATGGAGCTCTTACCATTGGTACATTAGATGGAGCCAATGTAGAGATACTAGAAGAAGTAGGAGAAGAGAATATATTTATTTTTGGCTTAACAGCAGAAGAAACCTATGAGTTGGCAAAAGGAGAATACAATCCCAGAGAAATTTATGAATCCGATCCGATTATACGTGAAATCATGAATCAGTTGATCAATGGATTTCTTTCGCCTGATGATCCTGATCTTTTTAGAGAAAT